>JBIKUM010000404.1:0-3608 GCA_044347585.1 Terrimicrobiaceae bacterium | reverse complement strand
CCGATGGTGCAGAGCGTTTGCCGGCGCGTGCTGGACGACAACCATGCGGCTCAGGACGCCGCGCAAGCGGTCTTCCTCGCGCTGGCCCGCAAGGCCGGGACGCTGGGGAGCGAGCGCGCACTGGGCGGCTGGTTGCACCATGTCGCCCTCTGCACGGCCCGCAACGAACGCACGGCACGGGCGCGGCGGCTTCTTCGGGAACAGGAGGCTGCCATGATGCAGGAGGCAGACAGCCAGAACCTTACGCCGGAGACGGAATCCGCGCTGCGGGAGTGGCTGGACCGGGAACTCGACGCACTGCCGGCCAAGTACCGTCGCCCGCTGGTGATGGTGTACTTGGAAGGACAGAGCCTGGCGGAAACGGCGGCGGCGCTGAAGTGCAAGGACGTGACGCTGCGTTCGTGGCTGAACCGGGCGCGCGAGAAACTGCGCAGCCGGCTGGTCCGGCGCGGCGTGTCGGTCAGCGTGCCGGCGTTGGTGGCGTGGCTGGTGTCGAGCGCAGATGCGGCCGCCGCAGCCGTCCCCCCCGATCTCGGGGCGGCGATGGCCAAAGGGGCGATGGTATGGACGGCGGGGGGAGCGGCGGCAGCCGGCATCTCCGCGAATGTGGTGGCGATGGCGAAAGGAGCGATACAGACTATGTTTATCAGCAAGTTGAAGACGGCGGCGGTGGTGACGATAGCGGCGGCGGTAGTCTCAACGGCGTCGGCGTTGAGTTGGCAGAAGGTCTATGAGGCCCGCGACAAGGGGCTCCCCAAGACCGCCATCGAGGAGCTCAAGCCGATCATCGTGGACGCGCTTCAGAACAAGAAATACGCCGAGGCCATCAAGGCCGTCTGCACCAAGATCGCCCTGGAAGGGCGGATCGAGGGGAACAAGGCGGAGGAGAAGATCACCCGTCTGGAAGCCGAGATCGAAAAGGCCCCGGCCGAGATGAAGCCGGTCATGGAAGCGATTCTGGCCAACTGGTACTGGCATTACTTCCAGCAGAACCGCTGGCGGTTCCAGCAGCGAACGGCGACCGCCGCGCCGCCCGGCAAGGATTTCACCACCTGGGACCTGCCCCGCATCCTGGCCGAGATCGACAAACACTTCACAGCCGCGCTGGCCGGTGAGAAGGTGCTGAAGGCCACGCCCATCGAGCAATTCAGCGACCTGCTCGAAAAAGGCACCGTCCCCGATGCCTATCGTCCGACCCTGTTCGACTTCCTCGCCCACGAGGCGCTGGCCTTCTACCAAGCCGGCGAACAGGGCGCGGCGAAGGCTGAGGACGAGTTCGAGATTGCCGCCGCCAGCCCGGTCTTCGCGCCGGTCGGCGAGTTCCTGAAATGGCAGCCGGCCACCACCGATGCCGATTCGCGTGAGATCAAGGCCATCAACATTTTCCAGAATCTCCTCGCATTTCATCAAGGCGACACCAACAAGACGGCATTCATTGACGCGGATCTCTGGCGGCTCGAATTCGGCAAGAACCAGGCGGTCGGTCCGGAGCTGAACGATACGTACAAGGCTGCGCTGAAGCGGTTTACGGACGAGTGGGCCGATCACGAGATCTCGGCACGGGCGTTGTTCGCCTGGGCGACCGTGCTCCAGTCGGAGAACGAACTAGTCGAGGCGTACAAGCTGGCCCAACGCGGCTCGGGCGCGCACCCGAAGAGCTACGGCGGCACGCAATGCTACAACCTCGTTCAGCAGATCGAGGCCCGACAGGTCAGCATCAGCACCGAGCGCATCTGGAACGAACCGTGGCCGGTCGTCGCGGTCAACTACAAGAACCTGACGAATGCATATTTCCGGGCCGTGCCATGCGATTTCAACGCGTTCGTCGCCCGGCAGCGCTGGGGGTATGCCCGCCTTCTGGGCGGTTTGGATTCGAACGAACGGGAGAAGTTCATTGCCGAACTCCTCGCCGCGAAACCGGCGGCCGAATGGAGCGCGGTATTGCCGGGCACTCCGGATTTCCGCCAGCGCACCGAGAAGGTGGACGTGGCGAAAGACCTGAAGCCGGGATTCTACGTCATCTTTGCCAGCCACGATGCCTCGTTCGGCAAGGACAACAACCAGGTCTCGGCCACGACCGTCTGGGTCAGCGATCTGGCGCTGGTGGTCCGGCAGCGCTATTCCGAAGGACTGCTGGACGGCTTTGTGCTCAAGGCCTTGACCGGCGTGCCGGTTGCGGAGGCAACGGTGCGCTCCTGGACGCGCACCAACGACGGCAAGCTCGTGACCGGCCCGGAAACGAAGACCGATACGAACGGCATGTTCCGCTTCACGGGCGAGAATAAACAGCTCTTGCTGCTGGCGCAGAGCGGCGATCAGGCCGTGGCCAGCGACAACGAGTTTTCTCTCGGCCGCGCCAACGCGCCGCCGCCGCCGTCGCAGAACACGGTCTTCTTCACCGACCGGTCGCTCTACCGGCCCGGCCAGACGATCCAGTACAAAGGCATCTGCTACTCCGTAAACACCGAAGGAAACAACTACAAGACGCTGGCCAGCCAGACGCTGACCGTGATCTTCCGCGATTCCAACGGCAAGGAAGTGGCAAAGCAGCAGCAGAAGTGCAACGACTACGGCGCGTTCTCCGGCAGCTTCACCGCGCCGGGCGGCACGGTCGCCGGCCAGATGTCGTTGCGGGTCCAGGACGGACCGAACGGCTACGCGAGCTTCAACGTCGAGGAGTACAAGCGGCCGAAGTTCCAGGTCGAACTGGCGCGGCCCAAGGAGGCAGCCAAGCTCGGCGAGGAAATCACCGTTCCCGGCAAGGCGACGGCCTACACCGGCGCGGCCATTGGCGGGGCCAAAGTCCAGTGGCGAGTGGTGCGCAATGTCCAGTTCCCGTACTGGTGCTGGTGGGGCCGGTATTGCCTGCCGCCCAATCGAGACGCCAGCCAGAACATTGCCCACGGCACGGCCAAGACCGGCAGCGACGGGGCTTTCACGGTGAAGTTCGCCGCCCTGCCTGATCTTTCGGTTCCTGAGAAGACCGAGCCCACGTTCACCTACACGGTCTATGCCGACGTAACCGACACCACCGGCGAGACGCGCTCGGACAGCCAGAGCGTGCGGGCCGGCTATGCCGCGATCTCTGCGACGATCGGCGCCGACGAATGGCAGACGCAGGACAAGCCGGTGGAATGGACTGTCGGCACGACAACGCTCGACGGCGAGCCGCAGGCGGCGGAAGGAACGGTGAAGATTTACGCGCTGAAACAGCCGGAGAAGGTGGTACGGTCCGAGTTGGCCAGCACGACTCACTACGATTACTGGTGGTTCAGGAAGAGTGTCGGCAAAAACTCCGAACCCAAACCCGACCCGGCCAACCCCGACTCCTGGGAGCTGGCCGAGGTGGTCGCCAAGCAGGTGTTCAAGACCGACGCAACCGGTCAGATGAAGGTCACAACGCCGCTCAAGGCCGGCGTCTACCGCGCCATGGTCGAGAACCAGGACCGCTTCGGCAAGGCCGTGACCGCGCGCCGGACCTTGCAGGTGGCGGACGTGAAGGCGGCGAAGTACCCGGTGCGGCTGGCGAACCGTTTTGCGTCGCCGAAGTGGTCGGTCGAGCCGGGTGAGACGTTCGTTGCGCTCTGGGGCACCGGCTACGACACGGG
>JBIKUM010000473.1:0-3624 GCA_044347585.1 Terrimicrobiaceae bacterium | reverse complement strand
GTACGAAAGCACCCAGTCAAATCCTGGATCAGCATTCGGAATACAAATTATCGCGCCAGATAACTGCTCTCTTGCTTCACAACCCACTACGCGAGCGGTTACTTGCTTCTGCGTAATATAATTAGGGACCGACTCGGGCCATTCGAACGCCCAAACATCTTTCGGCTTGGCGATCAAAGGGGGGAGGGAAACTTTAAGGGTCTCTGCGTAGTGTGCCTTACCTTGATCTATACTTTGCGAGAGTGTAGCTTTAGGGTCAGTAGCGGCAACATGTAGTTCCTTAAACACTGAGACATCGCAATATGCCAAGTCCTCTCTGCTAAAACCGTAATGGTCACCAACTTCGGCTATGAGTTCCAGTGAGTCGGAAAGGTTGCGGGTAAAGTGAAACTTCGCCAACTCCCGTAATTCGACACCTGCCTGCATGAAGTCGAGTAGCGACACCGGATCCGGTTGCAGATTATGGAGCGTCAACAGCTTATCGATTTCACGCAACTGAGGCAGAGTCAGAGCGAACGGTTTTACGGGGTCTGGAACTGCTGGTCGTTTGGTCCAGTCAAAATAGAGTTCCGGATCCTTGTCGTAGCGCGCTGACAGGATATCGTAGGTTCCCGGGCGCAAGTGGCCGTAACGACCCAAAAAAGTAGACTTGTCTACCGTCGCACGATCGAGGGCTAGTTTGCCACTGACCGTCGAAACTCCAGCCATGAAAGCGTCATAATCACTCTGATAAAAGACGCCAACGGCCACTAGAGATTTGAGCAACTGAACAGCCACAAATCCAGCCCTGGCCAATCCTGCAAATGGCAAGGTCCCATATCGCTTTGCATCTTCCAACAACCAGTAGATCCTCGCCAACGGATCTGCTCTCGATAAAAGAAGCTCTTGACGCCGTTTGTTCAGGATGTCAAGCCTCGCGGCATCGCTGCGCCACAAACCTTCTTTGGGATGCAGGATCCGATTTGTGAGTTTTCTCAGGCTGTCGGCAATCGCTTCACGCTCGGGCTTTGAGAAACCCGCATCAGCGAGCCGCTCAAGTCGCTGTGGTAAGTCCAATGTGTAGCAGGAGAATACGATCTCGAACTCCACCTTATCGTGCAGAGTTGGCTCAGCAAGGAGGCGCTCGATGTAGTGATCAACCAAACGCCCAGCCACATCGTCGTCCAAATCGGAGGGAATGAAAGAGTTAAATGAAAGCCGGACGTCAATATAGGGCAAACCGTAGAAATGGGGCATCAAGGGAAAGCTACGCAGGTTGCGGTAGCCGTAGTTATGGCGCTGGTAGGCCCAGATCTCGTCAGTAATCAATTCACGGTATAGCGACAAAGCGAGCGGCTTAGGACGAATGCCAACAATCTCTGCCGGATTCCAATCAGGCATCACGCCAAAAACGGTGCTTTGACCCATCAGAAAAGGGTGTGGTTGCATACCACGTGCCACCTTACGCTCGATTTTCTCCAGGCGAGCAGCTTGGGTCGCTTCAGATTCTGGTTTTAGGCGCAAAAACAATGGTCTGGCTTGAAGCAACCAAAGCACCTCTATGTCCTCTTCAATCGTAACCGCGAATTCGCAGTCCAGTGGGCTATTTCCGAATAGCTCCAGCAATTCTTCTAGTAATGATAAGATCGGGCTGATGGTGGGTTCGGGCCGGACGATGCTTTTTGCTGCGCCTAACCACACTCGGCCACCGATACCCCCGGTGACTAATGAAGTATCGCTCCCCTCCGACCACTCAACCACCCGGTATGGCGAACACGTATTAGGGTCGTGGGAGAACGCCACTCCCGAACGCACCACTGAGGTGAGCATCGGCTGTATCAGTACTTCATCGGTAAGCTTGGCTTCCCCATAGGAACTGATCACTCTCTCCACCGCTAATTCTATGGTGTCCTCCTTTACATTCTGGATAGATAAGAAGGCTCCAGCGTTCGAGCAGGTAGTCCCATCTTCCTTGCCACAACTGGACCTTACTATCCACGGCCTGCACAGATTTCTGACAATCCCAGATAGACACGTACGACGATCCGCTCTCCAATGTCCCACTGTAAAAACGTGTAGAGGTGGCACTCTCGCAGACTTGAGCACGTCCCTCAAGGCAGACAGCGTTCCAGCCTTCGTGGAAAAACTAAGGTACATTGGTTGTTACCTTAATTGCGCGATCCAAATATTGGTAGCGTAGGGAACCTGAATCAATGGCGTTTCAAGGTGTTTAAGATAACTTTCGATAGCGTTAATCACCTCAAGGAACCGGACACCAGCTTGACGTTCGAGGGTAGCATGTGAACGCCAGGCTTCCACGCACTCGCCTACCGTCTGCTCGTGCACCACAATTGAATCGAGATGAACAACCGAGCCAAAAAAACCGCTCGCATCGATAACGCCCGTCTGGTCCTCTCGACGCGTCCCATAACCGTATCCCGATACCCGTTCCTTTATGATGGACTCGATATGGGTCTGCACTGGATCATGTAACAGACGATGATTCCACATACACGCAAACCAGCCATTAGGTTTGAGAATTCGAGCAGTTTCAGCTAAGGCCAATTTGCGATTACATACGTTAAACGAACTGCCAAAAGTAACCATATCGAACGCCCGCGCGGTTTGGCCGGTTGATTCGCCCGTGCCTTCATTCCATCTCACGTTGGCAAGCGTCGCGGTACGCGCGATCCCGTTGGAGCGCATCGCGTCATTCGGCTCAACTGCCACGACGTCCAAACCGCGCTTCGCGAGCATCAGGGTCAAATGTGCAGCTCCTGCGCCGACATCACAAACCTTATCACCTCTTTCCGCTCCGGCAATTGAGAGCATTGCGTCAATGGCTGAATCTGCATAATCAGGTCGTTTCAGATAGGCATCCGCAAGTCCTGTGTAATCCCATTCGGTTTTCAATTTAGTTTCCTTTCCCCAAGCAATTCAGTAAATCTTCAGCCATCTTTGTCATGGTGCGCTCCCGAATAAATTCCAAAACCAAATCGGGCGCCTCTGGCTCATCTATTGACAAATCTAGGCCAGCCACATTGGACAGTTCACCTTTGTCAAATCGCCGGTAAATCCCTTTGGGATCTCGGCGACGTAGTTCACTTAGTGGCACCTTAAGATACACCTCGAAATATCCAGGAAGGTTGGCACGGTTCCAAATGTGGACCTCACGAAAAAGTGAGATGGTGGCAATTACAACGGTAACACCCTGGCCTGAAATTACTCGGCAAAGCTGAGAGTACCGCATCGACAGCGCTACACGTCCCTCACGCCCGTGATTCTGGGCATTTGCAGCCACAGCACCGAAAACTTCACGTAATTCATCCCCATCCAGTTTCACTACTGTCTCACCTAGATTTCGTAGGCGATAAACGACCTCGCTAGCCAGAGTAGACTTCCCAGCACCGGAAAGTCCAGTGATCCATATGATAGGAGTGCACCGCACCAACGACCCCGCGAAAAATCAATCAACTTACGATTATCTCATTCACAATAGCCAAATGCCCATTCATAGGCGACATTTCCAAAACATCTGGGGAAACGCTGATCTAACAACGTGGAAGATCTTATTTGCTATATAACTTGGCATGAATCCACCAGAACTCGTTGATTCAGTAAACATTGATCGGTTTTTCTGCCTAA
>JBIKUM010000310.1:0-3626 GCA_044347585.1 Terrimicrobiaceae bacterium | reverse complement strand
ACCCCGAATGTCGTGTCACGGCTCAACCCCGTGTGCGTGAGAATGACGGCATCCACCGGCTTCTTGAGATCGAAGCGCACCCCCCAGCCACTGAACTCGAAAAACCGCGTGAGTTGTGATGTCCACTGGTTTGCCCCCCCCCACGAACCTTTGCGGGGCTTGAGGTTGATCGCCACGGTTGCGATCGGCTTGTTATGAAAATTCAGCATTCGAGCGCTCCAAAGAACGGCGTTGCGTCAACGGTCACCACCGACCCCCGTGCATAGCGCTCACGCTTCCATTTCGACAGTTCCGGGCGGCCAGTGAATCGCCGCAGGGCACGGCGCGCCCAGTTGGTGAGTCCACCCCTGTAGGTTTCCATAATGTTCTCGCGCGAGTCCACGGCCGCATCCCTGCTGCTGCGCGTCATGAAGCAGGTGTGTAGGCAGCGGAGTGGCGACTCCTCCCAAGAATACTCCAGCTCCAAACGCCGCTTGTCCGTCTCGGAAAATCCTCTGCGAAAAACGGGATGACCCCCGTGCAGCCGCTCGGGCGTGTCGCCGTCCCAAGTCTCAATGGCAGCGAAATTGTAAAACTTCGTAATGCTTCGGCTCGGTGGCGCAAGCCACCCCCGTGCTTTGCCTTGGTCGATTTGGTCGCAGTGCAGCACATTTCCGAGCACCATCCAGTGAGTTTGAAAGTCGCCTTTCAAAACCATGCGCCGAAAATTTTCCAAACCCCGAGGATCGTAGATTTCATCGCCATCCACGGCAAAAACCCAAGTGTCCGATCCAGCGTGGGGTTTCAGCAAATCGTGGGACTCGCTGGGATGCGAGATCGCGTGAAATCGCACTTTGTCACAATCCGCAGCGAGTTGCCTGAGGATGCCAAAAGTTGCATCGGTAGAGCCATTGTCCACGAGCAGAATCTCGTCACAAAAACCCAGAATATTTTGCACCGCACGCCGCACGAAGCGGTCTTCGTTTTTGACAAGAACGATGCCGGTGATGCGGGTCACTTTTTATTTTGCAGCAAGACCCAGAGCCACTGTCCGCCGAACTGCTCGTCACGCTCAGCCCGGATGAGCTTGTGGAATCTGCCGAGCAAATTGACCACCAAATCCTCGGTGCGATCCCACGATACGGCCTCGAATGGACCACCCTTGCCTTCTTCCATATTGATGCCCATGTCGTAGAGCAAAAATCCGGACGGCTTCAACACGCGGGCATGCTCCGTCATCATTTTCTCCAGATCAAATGCATGGTCGACGCAGTTTGTATAGAGAAGATCCAACGAGCCATCGGGCAGGTCGATGTTCATGAAGTCGCCTTGTCGCACAATGCGATTGTCCGGACCGGGATTAAGGTCGATTCCGTAAGCACCGGAGAAGCCCAGGTCATGGAGGACTTCCACCTCTGTGCCCTGCCGCGCGCCGCAGCAAACAATCTTGGCATCCTTCGGCAGCAAACCTTGGAGGTGTTTAAAGCGGGAGTAGAACTTGAGGCGATACTCGCAGATATCCCAGTTGCTGAAGCCGCCCTTCATCTTGAGCATCTCGTCGAGCTTCTGTTTCTGGTGGGTTACATACTCTTCATAGCTCGCGTAGTCGCGCTTGAGCACATCCCCGTCTTTCTCGGATTTCCAGCCTCCCTCGCCGTGGTGTTTTTTTCGCACCTCGTGCTTGTCCCGCTCGTGGTTGTAAGCGGCATCCTGCATGCGGCGGAGCTTGCGGATGTAACCAAAACCTCCGGGCGTGAGGAGATGCAAAGCGGTCTTAAGCCAAAATCCGGGATGGATTGGTTTGATTAACGATTGTCTAAGATAGGCCATGTTTAATGATAAGAATTTTTCGGGACGGTAGGCGATAGGATCATTTTCCAAAGAAGCGTCACAGGCCCTTCGAAATAAAGGTGATCGAACTTGGCTGGTCCAACATAATGTCGGCAGATGGAATTGCGACTGCGAAAGATATTCCAAGTGATTTCATATTCGGGAGGAAGCGGACCGCCTTGATTGTGCGCGGAACAGTTCAGAGCGTAGAGGGTTTGCTCAAAAAATTGAGGATGATCAGCGTCATTCTCAAAAGCGACTAAAAGCTTCTCGCTCAATTGGAGATTCACCGCCTCTTTAGAAACACACACGAGCCCGCTGTTGAAGGACTCCCAAAGTCGCACCCCTAGGGCTTTCTCAATTTTTTCACGCGGCAGACTATACACTTCTTTGACATCGCGGTTGTAGTGGCAAGTGCGCTGCGGCCCGCTCGCCCACTCAATAAGAGCGTCTGGCCTGCGATAGAAGAACAAATCCGAGTCCAAGATGATAAACTTTTCATTTGGAGCAAAAATGATCGGATCGAAAAACTTAAGAAACAAATTGTGGCATTTTCTATTCCGGAGGCACGCCGGAAATTCACGATAGAAATCCTCAAATGCGGCATCTGCTTCCTGTCTGGTAACGAAACGCACACCAGGAAGTTTCTTTTCAATAGCTTCGCGGGTGGATTGATCCAGGGAACCGTCCTCATGAAAAAAAAGACGCCAACGCCGACCGGAGAAAAATTCCAAGCTCAAAGCTGCAAGCAGGCCCATGCGCCAAGTTTTTGAGGATACTAGCAAGTGGACAGACACGGGCTCTTCGGGCGCACTTGGACGACGGGCCAAGGCGGTGACAAGAGGCAACGCCACGCTGGCACCGAATGCACGGAGTGCGAATCTCAATGATGCTCGCAATACTTTGACCATTTATTTTGGAGCCTGATTTAAAAGGAAACCTCCCGAGTGTGCGACAAAGGATTTCCAAGACTCCCTCAATGGCAGGATAGAAAATCGAGCTAACCATTTTTCAAAATCAGCGTGGACTTTTCCCTGCCGCAAGCAACCGCTCCAATAAATCGGATATGGACCTGCATAGTGACCGAACCTCCAGAGCGTTTCTTTCTCCTTTATTGATCTGGCAGCCGCGCCACCGAGGAGCTTGGCTAAGAACATGGCTATATCAGCCTCCAAGCGCAAGGCTGCTTCCCAAGCCCGCATTCGGAGCGAAAATTCACAGGCAGAGCTTAAGCCGTGAACCCGGTAACAGCGATTACCGCATTTCTTGGATACAGCATCCTCTGCGGCATCACGGTGGCGCTCGAAATTCCAAGGGCTGCGCTCAGTGCCTGCATAAGCGATCATTCGCTGCTCAAGAACAAACTCCAAATCGACAAGGGTCCACAGCCCGGGATGAAGCGAAAATTTCCAACGATAGGATGATGGCAATTGCTCAAGGCGCACCCCGTCTTTTTTAAAAAGTCGCCCCTCGCGACGCCTGTGCTGGCCGTAGCCAAGAAGTGAAATATGAGCTGCATCAATGCGCTGCACCAAGCGAGGCAAAACCTCATTCAAAAAATGCGCGTGGCAACTTCCCATCGGCGGATGGTCGTCAAGGATGAGATAGGCATGAGAAAAGCCACGCTCCCGCAGGAATTTCACGGCTTGTAGCGTCACGCCCATCCAATCTTTGGAGTCTCCGGTAAAACCAGGCGAATCCTGCGATTGCTTACTTAGACCAGAAAAGAAAACCGGGGGGGGATTCTGCCATTCGGCTTGAATGCGGCCGGCCGTCCACCGTGCGAGAGATTCATACTGGTCGAATGTGCTAATGAG
>JBIKUM010000036.1:0-13598 GCA_044347585.1 Terrimicrobiaceae bacterium | reverse complement strand
CGAGGAGGCTAAATACTGGGAGGAGGAGAAGCCCAAATCAAGTGCGACTCCCGTCACGGTTGCATCTCCCGCCGCGAGGCGCCGTCGGGCCTCCTTGATCCGTAGTCTCAGGGCGTATTCCGCCGGAGGTATTCCGAGCTTCTCCTTGAAAATGGCCTTGAATCGGGATGGTGAGAGTTCGGCGATCGCGGAGAGGACATCAATGGTGAGCTTGTCGGGTTCGCTCAAGTTGGACTCGATATGGCTGATGACATGCGCGAAGCGTTCGACACCCTGTTCCGCCGATGCACGCTCGCGGGCAGTGAGGAGTTCGAGCAGGAAGGCAACAATCCTGTTTTGGATCGCCGTCTTTTTCAACGGCATTCCATGCCCGTGAAGCAAAGCAAGAATGGCATCAAGCTGGATCTTCATTTCAGGCGTTCCCGGAAAATGGCGGCGGGATGATTTCCCGAGTTCGCGCCAAAGGGCGAGGCTTTCCTTTTGCGCGAGGCCGAGAAGGGATCCGCCTGTCGAGGAGGGGTTCAAAAGGATCATCCAGTAGAGCAGGCCTTTTTCCTGTGGGCTTCCACCCGTGCCGTGCCTTTCATTCGGCCTAGTCAAAAAGACATCTCCTCCACGAAGGTGGTAGGAGTGTTTGCCGATGCAGTAGGTCTGCCGCCCTCGGAGAAGGTGGCATATCTCGAAGGCACCCGGATGGCTGTGTTCATCGAGACCGTCCTCCGCGTTTGCGTAATTGTAGCGGCCAAACATGGCGAGCGAATCAATCCCAAGCCGTGGTGGCATGAAGACCACACGCTTGCTCGCCCTCAATGACGGAGTCAGTGCCATGTGTGGAATAATACTTGATATCAAAATTGGGGCAACCGTGCGTTATGGAATCACTGTCCAGTTGCCTGTTCGATTTTCCGAAGTTCGCGGGGCGAAAGTCCCGTGCGGTCCTTGACGCATCTGGAGAGGTGGAAGGCGTTGGAAAAGACGCATTGCTCGGCGACTTCGGCCAATGTCAGGGCCGCAGCGGATGCATTGATTCTTTCATTTCATGGCTGAAGTGCTAGACCGCACTTCCGCCTAAGAGCCATACCTATGAGTCTCAAAATTGAATCAAACGAATACCGCTGGATCGAAAACTGGATTACAATCCCTGAATCGCCACTTGGAAAAACAAACGGCCGCACCCATGGCGTTACTGTCCTGAAAAATGGGGATGTTGTCATTTTCCATCAGGCCGATCCTGCTGTGCTCTTCTATTCGCCTGATGGAGTCCTTCTGAAAAAATGGGGGAATTTTCCGGGCGCCCATGGACTGACTCTGGTGGAGGAAGGCGGCCGTGAGCTTTTGTGGCTTGTCGATGAGCAGACCAAATCCGTCGTCAAAACAACCCTCGATGGAGAAGTCTTGATGAGTCTGCCCCAACCGCCAGATCCCGAATACGCCTGCGGAAATTATGTCCCGACTTGGGCGGCGGTGGCGGAGGAGCGATTTGGCGGAAATGGCGATATCTGGGTTGCCGACGGCTACGGTTCGCATCTTGTTCACCGCTTTGACCGCAGAGGCAACTATCTGGAAACGCTCGATGGTTCGGAAGGGGGCGGTCGATTCAACTGCCCGCATGGATTAGCGCTCGATACCCGTCGCTCCGAGGCCGAGTTCTATATCGCCGACCGTGGGAACAGTCGTTTTCAAGTCTACGGTATGGATGGAACTTATCGCCGAACTTTCGGATCGGATTTCCTGCACAGCCCGGATGTCAGCGCCCGCATGGGAGACAAACTGATCGTGCCGGAATTGGTTGCGGGAATCACGGTTCTTGATGCTGGCGACCTTCTTGTCGCTCGGCTCGGCTTTCAGTCTGGAGCCGATAGCCTGCAAGGGTGGCCCAATAACCGCGAATGGGTCCAAGATGGCAAATTCAACAGCCCTCACTCCGCAACTGCTGACGCGAAGGGGAATATCTATGTCGTCGAATGGATCACCGGAGGCCGCGTCACCAAACTGGAGCGGATGGCAAAATAATCGCCGCGACGGATCCATTAACCTTCGGCTGGTTGCGGTTTCCCGCTGACAGCCTCTTATTTTAGTGAATAAATTTCTCCAGATCTTCGAGGCTGCGCCCTTTTGTTTCGGGCACCAGTAGCCATATGAATCCGCTCGTGAACAAGCAAATCGCGCCAAACAGCCAGAAAACCTTATAATCATAGGCGTGAAGTAGCCATGGGAAGAATTGGGAAACGGCGAAGTTTGCCAGCCAGAGCAGAAGCACGCAGGCGCTTGCAGCTTGCGTGCGGATACGATTCGGGAAAATTTCACCGATCACTGTCCACACAAGGGGCCCCATCCCAATCGAGAAGGCCGCCACATAAAGCAGCACCCAGGCAAGAAGCGCGGAGGGGTTGCCGCCTGAACCCGCCTCGCTGTAGGCCCATCCCAGGCCGAAGAGTCCGGCTGTCATTCCAAGCGCCGAGATGAGCAGGAGGGGCCTGCGGCCGGCCTTGTCCGCCAAAAACATCGCCGCTAAGGTAAACACCAGCATGATGAGGCCTATGAAAACCGAGTGCCCGATGGCCGAGGCGGTTTCTATTCCGGCGCTGGTGAAAATTCTGGGGGCGTAATACATGACGATGTTGATGCCGGTGATTTGCTGTAGGATCGCGAGTCCGGCACCGATGAGGAATGTTTTCAGCAGCGGGGGCCGGCAGCATTCGGAGAACCGGCCTCGGCTCTCGTTGGGGTGGGCGAGTGATTTCGTTTTGCCGGGATCGCCTATTTTTTCGAGAATGCGCAAGGCTTCGCCCATTCGACCCTTGAGCGCCAGCCAGCGGGGCGATTCCGGTATAAAAAAGAGCAGCACGAAAAAAATGGCTGCCGGTAAGGCCTCCGACCCAAACATCCAACGCCAGGCTGTCGCCACACGCCATGCCTCGTCTCCTGCGATGGCAAGACGAGCATTCACCAGATAAACGAGAACCATCCCCACGAGGACGGCACCTTGGTTCAAAGTGGTGAGAGCGCCACGCAATCGAGCGGGTGAAATCTCCGTGATGTAAACCGGAGTAAGCATGGAAGCGGCTCCGATACCGATGCCGCCCAGGATGCGGGCGAGCGCCAACTCGCCGGCGCTCGATGGAATCGCCGACCACACCGACGAGACAAAGAATAGCACCGCACAAACGAGGAGGGATTTTTTCCGGCCGATCCTGTCGGCCATGGCTCCAGCGAGCCACGCTCCGGCCACGCAGCCGATGAGCGCGCTGGAAACCGTCCATCCCAGCTCCAGATCGGAGAGGTTGAATCGTTTCTGTAAAAACTCGACGGTGCCGGCGATGACGGCGGTGTCGTAGCCGAACAGCAAACCGCCGAGGGCCGCCACACAACTCACATAAATCGCATAAACCGGGGAGCGTGGGTTTGATGGGGAATCTGTCATGAAATGCGTTGGAGAACGGAAAAGGTAAGGTTGGAAAAGCGGGGCTGTTTGTTGAGGTTTGCAACCTCGCCAAACAAATAGGTTGTCGGCGCCCATTGTTCCCAAGGCCTGTTGTTCTCAAACAGGCCGTGCAGACCAGCGCATCCGAAGAGGAGTGATTGCGGATTGATGCTGGCCCGCAGCGCCTCGATCCCTAGACCGCTGTCGAAAACAACCAAACGCACCTCGCGCGAACTGGGCAAATCGGTTCCGCAAACGACCTCCCCATCCTCCGGGTGGAGGTGGAGAACCGCTCCGTCGCGTGTCATCAACGCCAGGCGATCCCAGTCATTGTCTGGAAGGAGATGTCTTTCACGTGCATGTTGGAAAAAGTCGAGGGCGGGCAGGGTTTCCTTCCCCGAGCGAATATGTGAAAACCGTCGAGGATCACCGCCTTCGCACACAAAGAATTCCTCCGATCCAAAATGGGCGTTGACCGTGATTGCCTGCCAGGATCCCTCGGTGATTGCGAACACCGCAACA
Source organism: Terrimicrobiaceae bacterium (assembly GCA_044347585.1). GTDB lineage: Bacteria > Verrucomicrobiota > Verrucomicrobiia > Chthoniobacterales > Terrimicrobiaceae > UBA967. The sequence continues at coordinate 9,652 of JBIKUM010000036.1, read as the reverse complement.
TCCTCCGCGAATGGGACGGTAGAACCTTTCGAGTCCCCAGATCTTGCGGCGGCGCCGCCGACGATTGGAATCGAGGCGGCGGCCGCAGGGAGTTCGTGAAGGAACTTTTCCATTCCCGTTCCACTGGTGAAAATCAGTATGAACGCGCGGGCAACCGGGATCTGTTTTGCCATCCAGGAGGCCGCCTCGGCATAGGTGCCGCCGAAGACCTCCCCCTGCAGCGAGGCAAAGGGCTTGACCTCCCGCGCGTCATGGCAAGCCCATGCAAAATCACAGGCTGCCTGCCTGTAGCCGACGGGCATGGTGCCGAGTGATTTGGGATTATGCATTTTTCAAACGGATCATGACGATGGTGCACTCGGTGCCATCAGCATTGATGAACTCGTAGTCGCCGAATCCTGCCGGAACCAGACAGGCTTGAAGGAAGTCGAGAGTGGTTTCGAGCGAGGGATCGGACAGCGAGCGGATGACGACTTTTTTTCCCACAGTGAGCGTGGGAATCTGCAGGAAGCGTCCGTCCGTTGTGTGGCGCATGGGTTTGTTAAAAACAAACCTCTCGATTTCGAAGGGCATCTCGGAGATCGTCGAGAAGCGGTCGTGGCGTGTATCGCCATCACCGTCGATCACGACCGGTCGTGCCCGGAGATGCTCCTGGACATATTTTTCGCGTCGCCATTTGTTGTTTCGGAATGAGTGCTCCAAGTGCATTTTCATTGGGGGGGCGGTCATGCTTTTGGCGGTGTCGTCCCAAGTGTGGCGTGCAAAGTCGTAGGTGAAGAAGGAATACTCGGTGCCTGCGACACTTGGGCCAGTATCCATTTCCAGGATCATCTGGTTGCCGCCGTGGCCGTGCTCGGTTCCAGGCGGGATGAGGAAAAGATCTCCGACATTGGTATCCCAGCGTTTGACGAACTTCTGCCAATCAAACGCGATGCGGTTGTTCGATTCGCGGCAAAGGCGTTCGTATTCCTCGAGGTCGGCATCCTCCTTGAATCCCATCATCGTGCCCGCGTCGCGATAGGCTTCCACGATGTAATAGGTCTCGTAGCGGCCCAGGGGTTCGTTGAAATTGCGTTTGTTGTAAGCGGAGTCCGGGTGGTTGTGAATAGGCATGCTGCCGCGCTCGTAGGGCACTGGCTCGGCGAAGTATCCGTCGTCCAGCCAGACTTGGAGCGGAAGTAGATCGGGGTAGGTCTCATGGATGTGTTTACCGACCATCTGCACGGGACGCTGCATGGGGTTCTGGCATGGCATGTTCAAGAGGACGCCGCCTTCAAGCCCTGCATCGACCAGAATGCTCAGTTCGATGCCGGCCAGTTCATTCCACGCCATGTTCTCGAGACCTGGGATCTCATCGTAGATATCCTTGAAACGATACGAGCCCCAGGGTCCCGGTTGGGTGATTTTCACCTGCTTGATGGGTCGTTTGACCAACTCGTCGATGATCGTTTCATAGGTATCCCTCGGCATGAGTTTTAGCGAATCGCTCTGAACCGCTTCGATGTAAAAATCCATCCGTGGAAAGACCGTTTTTTTCTGACGCAGGAGCAGGTAGAAATCGCAATAGTAATATTGTTTCCAAGAGTAACCCTTGTCCGGTTCCTCTTGGCCCAGCGGGACCAGTTCGCCGCCCCACATTTGCCAGAGCGTCGGTTGCATTGTGAAATCGGCATAGGCCACAAGACCGGCTTTTTCAGCCAGCGGAGGACAAGCGCTTCCCGGGCCAAGGACGACCTGAAGCTCATTCGCAGGGGCGGAGGAAATCTTCTCGGCAAGAGCGCGCACTTCATTTTCGTCGAGCACATCCGCCAGGGTTCCTTCGCTGTTCACCCATCCAAAAGAAGGGTCATCGCCCACAAATTTTTTGCGGTAGTCGGCCAAGTCCTTTCTATAAAGGCGGCTCGTGTTTTGACACACCGCTTTCAACCCAAGCTCCGCAGCGGCGGATTCAATTCCCTTGCGGAGTGACTTCCAGTCCACTCCATACCATCCGTCAATCAACAGAATGGGGGGCAATCCCTTCGCAACCCGTGATTGAAGTTGTTGAACCAAGGCTCGGCAGGTTGCAGTGGACCCGACAACGATGGATGAAACTTTGTCCGAACCAAGAGGGATACGGTTTTCGGCGTTTTTGCGGTATTCGTAGAGTGGCATAGTGGGTTGGGGTGGGTTTGTGAGTGGGACCTAAGAATAAAAAGAGCGCCTTTGGCAGCAATCGATTCAAGTTGTATAAATGCACTAACTGGTTGTAAAAAACGCCGCCATGAGAGTTCCGGTCTCCAGTTTTCCCATCAAGGTGCGCCCCCAGCCAGTCCAGTGCGGGCTTTGTTTGCATGGCGCAAAAGCGTTTGAGGTCCATTGCCAGAAGGAATGCTGGAGCCTTCATTTTTACAATTACTCAGGAACGTTGAAAATTGTCGGCAAGTCGCTTGTATTTCAAACTGGCTCGGTCAGCCTGATCCCTCCGGGGGCCGAGGTGCAGTGGCACTTTCCTCCGCACGCTTCCCATTACTATGCCCACTTCAAATCCCGGTTGCCCTCACGCGGGGGATGTGTGGATATTTGCGTGTTGAACCCTGTGGATGCCATTCCTGATGGGCTTGGAGGGCAATTTGATGACTTGGTGCGTTTTTTTGAAGCGGGGGATATATTGCGCGCCAGCGTCAGGCTTTGGGATTTGTTGTTTCAGCTGGGCGAACCTCCCACTGGTCCTGCTTTTTCGCATATTCTTCACCCAACGCTGCAAGTTGCGTTGGCGGTGATCCGTAATAATCCGGGAAAAAATTTGCGCGTCCAAAATCTGGCTGCCCAATTGGGAGTTTCACGCAGTCAGTTGACAAGGCTCTTTCAAAAGGAGTTTCAGTGCGGTGCAAAAGAATATATTCTCCGCTCCAATATCGGGCGTGCGTGCAGCTTATTGCGCCGTTCTGCGATGAGTATCAAGTCGATTGCGATGAGTTCTGGCTTCAACGACTTGGCTCACTTTAACAAAGCAATCCGAAAGGAAACAGGGAGCAGTCCCACACAATACCGGTTGCAAAAATCTCGAGTGGACAAATTATGAGCGCGGTTCAAAAGGCGCTGATCAACCCGCAAACATCAGATTCTATAGTGACTCGGGTTGGTAGATACGGTTTTGGGCAAAGCATCCAGAGCGTCTGCTGGCAAGCGGTCGATTACCCAGTCGTTGATGTGATCCCATGTTGAAAACAACACGGTGCTGGGCGCCTGCCATTTGCTTTTGTCGGCAAGAATGATTCGGCGCTTGGCGCGGGCGATGATGTTTTTTTTGATCTCGCTTTCGGTCAACTCTGTGGTCCAACAGCCTTCGGAATTCAGTCCTGTGGCACCGATCAATGCGAAGTCGAATTGAAGATTGGCGAAGGCGTTCAGAGCCGGTCCTCCGACGAGGGCTCCGCTGACTTTGCGCAATTCTCCTCCGATGCAGATAATGCTGGCTTCCGCGTGGGAGCATGCAGCGACCAGAGTGACGGAGTGGGTGATCAAGCGGATGTCCGCGCGGTGCATGAGGATTTTACCGGCTTCCAGACAGGTCGACCCAGCATCAACAAAAACGCTGGAGCCAGCAGGGATAAGTTCATTCGCCTTGGTGGCGATAGATTTCTTTTCGGTGTTGTGGCGCTGCTGGCGCTCATCGAAGGAAATTTCTGCGCGGGCATATAGGGGATCAAGCACGCCTCCATGCACTCGGATCAGATCGCCCGCCCGCTCGAGTTCGCTCAAATCCCTTCGCAGTGTGGCTGGTGAGACGCGAAACAGATTTTGGAGTTCCGCAAAGCTGAGGCGCTGCTTTTCCCTCACAATTTTTCGAATCGAGTTATGTCTTTCTTGAGCGAACATTGTTGTTTGTTATTATTTTGATCGTTAAGATAGTCTCTTTTTCAATTTCATGACTGCAAAATTCAAGTCTCTGGTAGCAGCACAGTTCCCTCATATAGCTCGTCTTGAGGAGAAGGAAGACCTTATTCCCTATTCTTTTGATGGCACGGCGACATTTCAGACCATGCCGGATCTCGTGCTATTTCCGACCAGCACGGAGGAGGTGGCTGGACTGGTCAAGATAGCGGGGGAATGCGGAGTGCCAGTGGTCACGCGCGGTTCGGGCACGGGATTGAGCGGTGGGAGTATTCCTGTGGAGGGAAGCGTGGTTCTGTGCCTCTCGAAAATGAACCGCATTCTGGAGGTGGATGAAAAAAACCTCAATCTGCTCGCTGAGGCGGGCGCCATTACGCTTGATGTGGCCACAGTCGCCGAAAAGGCCGGCCTGTTCTATCCCCCGGACCCAGGGTCGATGAAAATCTCAACGATCGGAGGCAATGTTGCGGAAAACTCCGGCGGATTACGCGGGCTGAAGTATGGCGTGACGAAAGATTATGTGATGGGCTTGGAAGTCGTGCTGGCCTCGGGAGAGGTCATTTTCACTGGTAACAAATGCGTGAAGGATGTTGCTGGATATTCGCTCCGGGACCTCTTCATCGGCTCCGAGGGCACTCTCGGCATTGTCACCAAGGTCCTGCTCAAACTTATTCCGAAACCCGCCGCGAGGCGCACGCTAATGGCTGTCTTCGGCACGATGGAGAGCGCCGCTGAGACGGTGTCGGCCATCATTGCCGCAAAGATCATTCCCTGCACTCTGGAGTTCCTCGATGCGGTAACGATCAATTGCGTGGAGGATTTTGCCAAGGTCGGCCTTCCCCGCGATGCGGCAGCGATTTTGTTGATTGAGACGGATGGCCACCCTGCTGCAGTCGCCGAGGAGGCTGATCGCATGGCCGAACTCGCCCGGCAGCATGGGGCGACTTCTGTGCAAGTCGCCGAAACAGCTGAACAGGCTGCAGCATTGGCCACAGCACGCCGCGCGGCATTTTCCTCGCTCGCCCGCGTTGCCCCAACGACCATTCTTGAGGATGCCACGGTTCCCCGCAGCGAATTGGCGAAAATGATCCGCTTCATTCAGGAGACCGGTCAGCGCCACAATCTCAAAATTGGAACCTTCGGCCACATGGGCGACGGCAATCTGCACCCCACTTTCCTCACGAACGAGCGCAACCAGGAGGAAATGCACCGCGTCGAACTCGCGATGAAGGAAATTTTCGATTTCGCCGTCTCCCTCGGAGGCACCATCACTGGCGAACACGGAGTCGGTCTCGCAAAAAAAGAATTCCTCAAAGCCGCCACAAGCGACCTGAACCTCGAAATCATGCGCCGCATGAAATCTGCCTTCGATCCGGTAGGAATACTGAATCCAGGGAAAATTTTTGAGAAAACTCTTAACGTTTAATGCTCAACTTTTAACTTTTAATGAAGAAATTGCATGAGTGAGCGGGCATTTGATTTGGAGGACAGGCTTTTAGATTTCGCGGCACGGATCATCCGAGTGAGCGAATCCATGAAACCGTCTCCAGCAGGGCGACATGTCGGGGATCAGCTTCTTAGTTCGGGCACGTCCCCATTTGCCAATCATGGCGAGGCGGAAGGTGCTGAATCCCGGAACGATTTCGTCCACAAGTTGCGGATCTGTTACAAAGAACTTCGCGAAAGCCGACGATGGATGCGCCTTGCTCAACGGGCTGATCTTTTGGAGCAACCGGAACGGCTCACGCCTCTTCTCGATGAGGCTGACGAACTCATTCGAATCTTTGCGGCCAGTTTGCGCACTGCAGAAAAAAAGCGTGAAAAAAACTTATGACCTCGCATTCCTCATTAAAAGTTGAGCGTTCAGAGTTGAGCGTTAAAAGTTCCCCGTCCGATGTTGGATGTTCAGGGACTGCCTCACACCCAACCCACGCAGGGCTCAAAGACCTCGACTACTCCATTCTCCAGCAGTGCATGCACTGCGGCATGTGTCTGCCGACCTGTCCGACCTACGATGCCACAAAAATGGAGCGCAACAGCCCGAGGGGGCGCATTTCGCTTATGCGGGCGATCGCGGATGGTAAGATGGATGCGAGTCGGAGCTTCGGCGAGGAGATGTATTTCTGCCTCGGCTGCTTGGCCTGCGAAACCGCCTGTCCAGCCGGAGTGGAGTATGGACATCTCTTTGAAGTCGCTCGCTCGGAGGTCGAGAAATCCGGCACGCTCAACAATCCGCGCCGCAATGCGATTCGCAGCGTTCTTTTGAAGGGGCTTTTCACCCGTCCACGCCTCTTGCGATTGATTGGCAGAGGACTCTGGCTCTATCAGGCCAGCGGGGCGCAGTGGATTTTTCGCACGCTCAAGCTCAATGCGCTCCTGCCACAAAAATTCCGGAATTTGGAAACGCAGACTCCGACAGCACGAGCGAGCTTTTCGTGTGACATTATCCGCCCAGTTGAAACGCCTGCAGCGCCTCGTCACCGTATTGGAATGCTCACGGGTTGCGTGCAGGACATCGTCCTCTCAGATGTGAACCGCGATACGGTGGATGTCCTTTTGGCCAATGGCTGCGAGGTCCACACGCCGAAGGTCCAGGTTTGTTGCGGCTCGCTCCATGCCCACAATGGCGAACTGGAAACGGCAAGTAACCTTGCGCGCCGATTAATCGATTCTTTCGATCTGGAAAATCTCGACGCCATCATCACGAATGCCGCCGGTTGTGGCTCCCATCTCAAAACCTATGGACGCCTCCTCGAAGGCGATGCCGCCTATTCCAAAAAGGCCGCGCAATGGTCAGCGAAGCTCAAGGACATTCACGAATTCCTATCAGAAATCGGAATTCGCCAACCCCAGACAACGGCCACGCCTCACCGCGTCACCTACCACGATGCCTGTCACCTTTGCCATGGGCAGAAAATCACCAAGCAACCGCGCGAGGTTTTAAATTCGATTCCGGGACTCGAACTCGTGGAACTCCCGGAATCCACCTGGTGCTGCGGGAGTGCGGGAATCTACAACATCACACAACCCGAAATGGCTGCTGACTTGCAGGAACGAAAACTGAAAAATATTCTCTCAACCGGCGTCGATACCGTTGCGACAGCCAATCCAGGTTGTCACCTCCAACTCGTGGATGGCGCCCGACGTGCCGGTCGCACTCTTGAAGTCACCCATCCGATCTCCCTGCTTGCCAGGGCTTACAGGGCGGAGAAGGCAATGGGATGAAAGTGTAAGCTATTTTGCCGGTTTATTTTTGCTAAAAGACTCTTGTTTTTTTGGATTGGCACACGCCTCCAATTCTAGTGGGCCAAGCCTATGCAAAAAATTGTATTTCTTTTTTAAAAAAATCGCTATCATATCCGGAAACTATGAACACCAGTTATACATTGCACACTAATCGTGAGATTTCACCCCGTGAGTTTGGGCAAATTGCATCCCTTGCCCATTGGGGAGAGCCTCAAACCTTTACTCCAGATGTTGTTGAGGCGCACTTCGCTGCCGTTGATTTTGTTGCACACGTCCGGAACTCAGATAATCAGCTTGTGGGATTTACTGCTGCGATTTTCAACGGACTTTCAGGAGTATATATTGACTCCCTCCTTACACATCCAGAATTCGACAGAGATGTCATAGGCTCACTCTTGCTCAACGCAGTTCTTGGGCATTTTCCTAACATTCCAGCGTATGCAATGCCTTTTGTTGATGAACAGGATGTTTTCCGTAGCGCTGAATTTAAGGTATATCGCAGAGAGATGATAGCGCTTGCCAATCGGAATGAGGTTCCTATTGCTACAAAGATGTTGGCTGATTCTAATTAGCCTTCTCGACCAGCGACAGGTTGTGCGGGTTTATGTTATGGATGGAGCTCTAACTGGATTTTTGTCTAAAAATAACACTGCTCTTTCGGAACTCTGCCCGCTTTACCCTGTCGGTTTCTGTCCTTGCTAGAAGCTTTTTTCTTAGGTTCGCTTGATTTTCGTAAAAGACTCGCGGCATTCGCAGTGGCGTCAATTCTCCGAAAATTCGGGCTTAAATAATCCTCAAGTCGCGCGTTCCGAGTTCATCGGCAAGGGCGAGACAGTCTTTGATGGGAAGAACGCCGTCCGAGGTTCCGGCGCCGAAGAGGCAGGAGGCGGCGGTGGCGACACCATAGCGGAGGGCCGTTTCGATCGGCAGGTCTTCGTGCAAACCGAACAGCACGCCGGCGGCGAAGGCATCCCCAGCGCCGACGGTGCTAACGATGCGCTCCTGCGGCACATGCAGGCTTCCTTGGATGTGAAAAATTCCATCATGTCCGAGCGCGCAGGCACCTTCGGGGAAGTGGACGATGACCCACTCGCCGACTCCGGAGGCGAGGAGTTGGCGGGAGGCGGATTCGATCGCCGACAGGGAAACGAGGCCGTCGGGCTTGGTGGGGATGCCAGTCGTCCGCTCGATTTCGAACTCGTTCATGATGCAATAGTCGGTGTGGCGGAGGGCTGGAAGAACGATGTCCGCGAAGCGCTGGCTGTCCTCGCTCACGACATCGATGCTGGTTTTGAATCCCGCTTCCCGCGCCTCGTGCAGAACCCGGGCGGCGGCGGTGCCGAAGTCGGCATCTGGTTGATCGAGCAAATCGAGGAGTAGGAGGTAGCCAAGGTGGAAGATTTTGGCATCCGTTCCGGTGAAGGAAAAATGTTCAGGTGCTAGGAACGCGTTGGCTCCACGCTGATGGAAGAATGTGCGGCGTCCGGTGGACTGGACTGTCATGACATCGGTGTAGGAGGTTGGTGCCGTCGCGTGTCGGAGAATGCGTGTGCGATCGACCCCGTGCGCATCACATTGTCCGTGAATCCAGTCCCCATAGGCATCCGCGCCGATCAGGCCGATGCCTGCCAGCGGAAAGGGGGCGCCCAGGCGGGCGAGGTCAAGGAGCACATTGAAGGGACTGCCGCCGTTGCCGGTTGTTTCGGTCAGGATATTGGCGAGCGCATCCTGTTGCGGATAGGTGTCGATGAATTTCAGTTTGTCGACAATCCAGTTGCCTCCGGAGAGGATTCCTTTGCGGCCACTCATGCGGTTTTGTCGCTCAGAAGGCGAAGAATGGCAGGTTCGTCCTCTTCGAGACTTGGGTAACGGCCGATGTCGGGATTCACAAAAAAGTTGTCGTTCAGGTCGTCATTCGCCGTCGAGACCTCACCAATGATGCACTCGTCGCTGAGGGAATAAAAGGCATGGTAAACTCCCGGCACAAGAGTCACTCGTGAACCCGCAGAAAGCTCGATGATCTGGCCAGATTTGACCGTCACGGGCTCGTGGTCGATCGGCATGGAGAATCCCCGATCCCTGCTCTCATCGGGAACGCCTGCCCAGACCTGAACCGCGAGGCGCCCCCAGCGGCAGATGATGTCTTCCTTTTTCTTACGGTGGCAGTGAGCCGGTGTCGTCATGCCTTTCTGCGCATACATGAGTTTTTCGCAGTATTCCGGCTCCTCCGCGAGGTTCACCAGAACGAGTCCGAAATTCCGCCAATCAGCCAGGCCGAAATCAGTCACATCCCAGCGTGGGCGTGGCGGGAGGGCCCATTCGTGGGCTGCAAAACATGATTGAGCGGAGCGGATCAGGGTGTTGATTTCACTGCGTTTCATAGGGCGTTTTTGTAGAGGAAGGGTAAGTCGAGTTTTACAGGAATGTGATGTCCTGCGGGGGAAACAAGGGTGACTCCATGCGCGTCGGGAATGATCTTTTTGACCCGCTCAAAATCACGCGGAATCGCAGCGACGGCCATGATGTAGTT
>JBIKUM010000309.1:0-3633 GCA_044347585.1 Terrimicrobiaceae bacterium | reverse complement strand
CCGCGACGGAAAAAAAACGCCTCGAAGGCGAAATAACCAAAGTCGAATCCGAAATCGAAAAAGTCGCCCGCAAGCTCGCCAGCGAAACCTTCGTCCAAAACGCCCCCGCCGAAGTCGTCGCTGATCACCGCCAACGCCAACAAGACTGGATCAATCGACTCGCCGAACTCCAACGCGCCCGCGCAGGCTTGGATTGAGGGCCGTGTTACTGAAAAGCAACTTTTACACGATAGCAACCGCATGCAGAGTCCTGAAAAGGTTGCCGCCCCGTGAAAATGAATCCTTCGAGCGATTCCAGATTTATCGCTTTCTTCGATGAATGCGGCGACCACTCGATGGAGAAAATTGACGCCGATTTCCCATTGTTCGTTCTCTCGACTGTCATTCTGGAACGCGCTGCCTACATCGAAAAAGTAATCCCCGCACTGAACCGACTGAAACTCCGTTTCTGGCCGCATGAAGGCGTCAATCTCCACAGCCGCGACATCCGAAAACAACATGGTGACTTCTCGTTCATGAGATTGCCTGAAAACCGCAAAGCCATGCTGCAGGCTTTGAGCGAAACGATGGAAGTGCTGCCATTCACGCTTTTCATCACCGCCATTCAAAAAACCAAGCACAAGGAGCGTTATGGCATCAACGCAGCGAATCCCTATGACCTGGCACTCACTTACACTTTTGAACGAGTGCTGCATTTTCTGGAAGGAGTCGGCGAAACCAGCCTACCCGTAACCGCCGAGGCACGGGGAAAAATCGAGGACAACGAACTCGCGGGGGCGTTTATGCGCATCGTTACCGAAGGCACGGGTTTCCATCCCGTTGAAAAGTTTCGCGCTTTGAAATGCCCGTTGGCGTTCCGCCGCAAATCCGACAACATAGCTGGACTGCAGGTGGCCGACCTCTGCGCATATCCCGCCGTGCGGCAGATCCTCAAGCCAGAACAACCAAATCAGGCTTATGAAGTTATCAAGCCCCATATCTACAAGCGTAGAGGAGTGAGCGGATGGAAGGTATTCCCATGAAAACTTAAAAGGCGGCTCCGGGAAATCCCAGAAACCGCCTTCCGACCGAGAAAGCCCAGTCCATGCATTCATACTCAGATACCAACCAGAGAAAGTCAACCCCGCACTTTTGGTCTTCGCTCTACCGATGTATAAAAAGTCAATTTCCCGCCTTCGGAACCCTTCGCAAAAAGGCATACGCCTCTGAGCGTAGATTTCTCTGCGGTCGGACTTGCCGAAGTTGACTTGTGAAAACCCTCCCACCATCGGAATGGATTGCCTTCCGCACGGCTCATGAGCGGCGCGTGGAGGCATGGATCGCCCCGAGGCTTCAACGCGCCTCACAAGGGGCGAAGCATCCGGTGGATGATTTTCTTTTCGAGTATTATCCAAACCGCCCGTCGCTCCTGAGGCGCTGGCATCCAGGACTGGGGGTGATCCTGCTTGGCGACGAGGCGGAGTGTTATCTCGGCGTTCCGGGCTACCGGGCCGTGCGAAATGGCATAACTGCGGCACCTCTGCCGGATAAGCGGAAACCTTTTGTGGAGTGGCTGGGTGGGTTTCTGGAAGGCAGCGCCAACCGTGCGCCGTTTTTTGGATGTCATGGTCTTCACGAGTGGGCGATGGTTTACAAAACAGAGGATGTCCGGCACGCCTCCCAACCGCTTCGCCTTTCCCCAAGCGAAGTCGCGGCGGTTGTAGATTCGCTGCCTGTGAGGTGCTCACACTACGACGCTTTTCGTTTTTTCACCTCGGAGGCGCGCCCGCTGAACCGCCTGCAGCCGACGAGGGAAACCTCGCCACAACTCGAGCAACCGGCCTGTTTGCATGCGAACATGGATCTCTATAAGTGGGCCTTCAAACTTGCGCCATGGTGCCCATCCGAGCTCATCGCCGACACTTTTGAACTCGCCCGGGACATCCGCGAACTCGACATGCGAGCGAGTCCATATGATCTCTCCTCCTTAGGCTACACGGCCGTTCCGATCGAAACGCCGGATGGCCGTGCGGAGTATGAGAGATACCAAAGAGTCTTCGCAGAGAGAGCGCGTCCGCCGCGTCAGAGACTGATCGAGTTGTGCCGGGCACTCCTCGCCGGGAATGACTAAAAGACCCTCTTAACTTTGGCATCCCCTGCCCGCTCGCCTGCATGGCGGCCGATCAATTGGGAACCCAATGGCGACTCGGGTGTCAAAACAACGATCGTCTTTTTATTCCAGACCACCTCCGTTCCACCCCCAGCTGTCGCGATGAGAAAAAATTCCGTCTCCTTTGCAAATTCCAGCTCCACAAGTGCGCCGATATCGATCCCCTCACCGACAGCAAAATCACGGATTGGCATTTTCTCAATTGCTTCAGCTGCGGCTGCCGCCTCGAGTGCCTGCCGCGCCAAGCCATCCGCCAGGTAATTCTCCTCTGTGGAGCGTGTATCGTATTTCCCCTCGGACTTACTCTCGGAGTCATTCCCCTGCTCGCGAGTGCGTCTGGCCGCAGCTTGTCGGCGTTCAAAATCCGCCCTTAAGTGCTCCAAAACAACTGCGATGATTTTCGATTTTTTCATGGGAAATGCGTGAACGATAATTGATGGGCTCCAACATTTGAACAAGCAGGACATTCGCATCGCATGCGGCGGGGAGGATGAGTAGAAGTGGCCGATGTCTTGGCTCGAAATTCTGTCCCTTCTTGCGGCCGCTTTTGCGGCGGGGGGTGTCAATGCGGTGGCTGGCGGGGGGACGCTTATTACTTTTCCGGTGCTCATTCTTTTTGGGGTGCCTCCGGTGATTGCAAATGCGACGAGCACGCTGGCACTTTTGGCGGGGATGGGTGGGAGTCTCTATGGCTACCGTCGTCATATGGCCGATGTGCGGCCTTGGTTCACCACATTCATTCCGGTGAGCATTGCCGGTGGGTGGATCGGGAGTGTTTTTCTCACGCGTGGGAGCGAAAAAATGTTCACCGAACTCGTCCCATATCTTGTTCTTTTTGCGACCGTGCTTTTCATGCTCCAAGGCGTCTTGCGGATGCGTTTGGTCAAAAATATTCCCGCCGGGGATTCCGCAAAAACGGGTAAGGCCCACCTCTTCGCGGCATTGTTTTTTCAATTTCTGGTATCGATATATGGCGGCTATTTTGGAGCCGGGATCGGAATCTTGATGCTCGCGACCCTTGGTTTCATGGGCTTCCAAGACATTCACCAAATGAACGCGCTCAAGAGTGTGCTGGGGTCGCTCATTAATCTGGTGGCCGCCGCCTGGTTCACGGCCAGTGGTTTGATCGACTGGCCGCGAATGGCTCTCATGACCGCCGGAGCTTTTGTGGGATACTACATCGCCTCCACCTACTCGCAGCGACTTCCGCAAAAAGCCGTGCGGCACCTCATTTCCGCCATCGGGTTGATCATCACAGCGGTGATGTTTTGGAAACTGCACTGAGAAACCACCTGACGGGAAATTTTTTCCGTTGAGGGATCAGGTAAATCTTATTTCTCCACTCGGAGTGATGAAACGCTGGATGGTAGAGAGGATTTCCGGGATGGCGGCATCCATCTCCTCCTCGTTGAAGCCCACCTCTTTCAGCGCGTCTTCGTCGGGTTCATAATAGAATCCATCGACTCCGACTCCATAGCCGAGTT
>JBIKUM010000457.1:0-3635 GCA_044347585.1 Terrimicrobiaceae bacterium | reverse complement strand
CAGATGCAATGTTGACAATTCGTCCCCAACGCTGCTTTTTCATATACGGTATTGCAGCCTTGGTGGTATGGAAAGCAGAACTGAGATTGATAGCAATGATGGCGTCCCACTTAGCCTCCGGAAAATCCTCAACAGGCGACACATGCTGGATACCCGCATTATTTACAACGATATCGAGACCGCCGGTCTTATTGGCTACCTCAATCATCATGCGAGCGATATCAGTACCTTGACTCATATCGGCCCCGTCATAAATCACTTTCACCCCATAATCACTGGCAAGGCGCTGACGCAAAGCCTCGATTTCGTGCGCCTCGCCAAATCCATTCAAAACCAGATGTACACCCTCTTTCGCTAGGCCTTCGGCAATACCCAATCCGATCCCACTCGTTGAACCGGTCACTAATGCGTGTTTACCTTTTAAACTCATCGCAGACTCCCTTTGCTGGTTATTAAGTTTTAACGGCTACAGGAACGATTGTCGCTCAAGAATCGCCTCGATCGCAGCGATCGATCGACCTGATGGCAACAGCGGCAAGCCACTTGCTGCCTGATTTGTCCTATCATCAGCCGCTAAATGACGGTTTGATGTCAGTGTCGCGTTTGCTGCGCGGCACCAGTAGTCCATCCGTCAAGTAAAACGATTCACGGGGGCACATCATGAAAAAGTTAAAGCTCGATCAACCCGACACTGGCAGTTTCACCCACGATGATCTGCACCAGCAGCCGCGGGAGGAACTGTCAAAAAAGCGTTATGAAAAAGAGTTGAAGAATCTTTTTCTAGAACTCATCAAACTCCAGGAGTGGGTAACCACGACCAAAGCTCGAGTTGTCGTGGTGTTCGAGGGCCGCGATGCTGCGGGTAAGGGCGGTGTCATAAAACGCATTACTGAACCACTCAACCCAAGGGTCTGCCGGATTGCGGCACTCGGTACGCCGTCGCCTAAGGAAAAAACCCAGTGGTATTTCCAGCGTTATGTGTCACAACTGCCTGCGGGTGGTGAGATCGTATTGTTTGATCGATCGTGGTACAACCGCGCAGGCGTTGAACATGTCATGGGCTTTTGCTCGGATGAGGAATACAAGGACTTTTTGCACGCCTGCCCCGAATTTGAGCACTTGCTTGTACGCTCAGGGATTATTCTTATCAAATACTGGTTCTCGGTGAGCGATGAGGTTCAGGAAGAGCGTTTTCGTGAGCGGGCGGAAAACCCGCTTAAGCGCTGGAAGCTAAGTCCGATGGATTTGTTATCGCGTGACAAATGGGTTGAATACTCGCAGGCTAAAGATACGATGTTTATGCATACCGATACGCGTCATGCACCCTGGTATGTGGTCAACGCCGATGTGAAAGAACGAGCACGTCTCAATTGCATCCGTCATATGCTGCAAAAAATTCCCTACCACTCGGTAAAACTGCCAGAAATTAAGTTAAACAAACGCAAAAAGATTCCGTCGGGCTATGTGCGGCCACCTCTCAATGCGCAAAACATTGTGCCGGACTTCTTCTAGTCTAGCGAAAAGCCTGTGCTTGAAGAGAGAAAGCACTTCAATAGCATCCGTTGGGGAAACTATTTGTCGTGCATCACCCAAACGCCGTCCCAGCCTTCGGCGGGCGGCTTTTTTTGGAAAAATTCGCATCGATCGATATAAAGCTTCGCTACCTTATCGTCGGGGTTCATCTCGAGTACATCGGCAAAACCCTGTTTAGCATCGCTCCATTTGCCCGATCGATATCTCCCAAGCGCCAAGCGGAATGTACGCAAAGCTTCGGCCATGTGGGGATAACTCTTCTCGGTGTGAAAATCGAGAATCTCATACACTGCGACGGGCTCTGTCTTACCTTTAACCACAACCAAATCAATCTCTCGCGCAAAGTAAGTGCCACGAAGCAGCTTATACGTGAATTCGCTGATCAAAATCTTGGAACCATAACCTTTGCATGCTGACTCGAGCCTTGAGGCGAGATTCACACCATCGCCAATGACGGTGTAGTCCATGCGTTTTTTAGAGCCAATATTGCCTGAAACAACCGTATCAGAATTAAGACCGATACCAATATCAACAGGATGCTTACCCTCAGCAAGCCTTTTTTCATTCCATTGACGAAGTGTTTTTATCATTGCAATAGAAGCACGCACGGCTCGGTCTGGATCATCGTCGTGAGCCATCGGAATCCCGAAAGCAGCCATGATGGCATCGCCAATGAACTTATCAAGCATGCCTCCTTCGTGTTGAATACAGTCCACCATCAAGGTGAAGTACTCGTTGAGCAGCATAACCGTACCCTGGGCCCCTAGACTTTCTGTAATGCTCGTAAACCCTCGAATATCTGAAAACAGAATCGTTGCCTGGACGCTCTGACCCCCTAGTGCCTCAGCACCACTTGCCACGAGTTTGTCGGCAATACCTGGATCCATGTATCGTGACATGGTTGATTTCAATCGTTTTTCACTCGAAATATCCTCGATTAAAAGCATAGAGCCAATCGCCTTTTTTTCTGCCGACAGCAATGGCATCGCCGTCAGATTCACAGACAGCGCTTCTTCAGCCACCTTCAGCTCAGCTTCAACCGTAATCTCGGGCTCCATCGTTTGAGCGCAAGCGCTGAGCTTATCGAGCACCCAACCATTATCGCCTGCGAAAAAACCATCAACAGGCTGCATCAAAATATTGGGTGCTATGGTTTGGAATAAGCGAAGGCCCGCAGCGTTACAAGTCACGATACGGCCCTGATCGTCCATCGTGATCACTGTATTAGACATCGATTCCAACATCGCTTCGTTGTAGTTCTTCATGTTCTGAACGTCCGTGAAGAGCTTGGCATTTTCTAGCGCAATCGCAATCTGCGCGGTAAAGGCTCGAAGCCAACCCTCATCACTTTCGCTAAAGGGGCCACCGTGCTTATTCAGCACCTGGGTCACACCAATCGTTTTCCCAGCCTTATTGATGATCGGAACACAAAGAATCGAACGCGTGAAGTACCCCGTCTTCTTGTCGAAAGCAGGGTTAAAACGCATATCAGCATAGGCATGGGGAATGTTAATTGATTTGCCTGACTGAAAAACGGCTCCCGCAATACCTAAGTGGTTGGGTAAGCGGATTTGCATCGACTCTAAACCCTGGCCCACCTCTGACCAAAGCTGGCTGGTCTTTTCATCGTTTAAAAATAATGTTGAACGGTCTGCATTTAAGAACTTCGTTGCAGCGGTCATCACTTTACTTAGCAGCGAGCTAAGCTTTATATCGCCCGTTACCTCGGCAACCACATCGATAAACTCGAGCTCTTGTGCTTGCAAGGCCTTCATGCGCTCGATATGTTGGGCACTTTGTAAGGCTAAGGCACCTTGACGGATCATCGCTTCAAAACGCTCTAAATCCTTTTTTGTGAATCGTCCCTTATGCTTATTGAGCGTTTGCGCTACACCAATAACTTCTCCACGCACTGTTCGAATAGGTACGCATAAAATGTTCCGTGTCACAAAGCCTGTTTGCTCATCGACGGTCCGATTAAATCTTGGGTCCTTATAAGGCTCTTCAATCAGCAGTGCTTCGCCCGTCGTAAAAACTGCGCCCGCTATACCGCTATGATTTAAAATACGAATCTCTCGCTTGATATTGCCCTGGGCAAAGCG
>JBIKUM010000308.1:0-3635 GCA_044347585.1 Terrimicrobiaceae bacterium | reverse complement strand
CCAAATAGGGCTTGGGCTGCACCCATTGGCTCTGGTTTTTCGGCAGGTCGATCCAGTGCGCCACAGCCCGCGCGCCACCTGCCTTCGCCACTTTCTCAAATCCTTTCCACCGCATATGGGCGATGGCTTGATGCTTGCAGCCGATGAAATGCAGCTCGCGCAGGCCGCAACCCAAAAGATGCTTGGCCGCCAATTCTCCTGCCGCCTCGTCATCCAAGCACACCGTCGGGATCGCACTCTGCGGAGCCATGCCCGAGGTATTCACCACTGGAATCCCGAGCCCTGCCGCCGCACTCTCTTCCGCCTCGGTAAAAAATTCTCCCACGATGCCGTCGCCGCGCCATTTGAGCAGTTCCTTGAGCGGCAGATACGGTTGCGCCTCATGCATCGCCACCTTCCAGTGGCCATGCTTCCGCATCCAAGCCAACACCCCTTGCAGTTTCTGCCTGCTGTAAGTGGTTGAGGGATCCAACCCCAGCGCGACATGGTATTGCCGTTGTTCAGAGCGCTTGCGGCTATGTCGGATTTTGGAGTCCTGCTGCGATGGCAGGTTGGAGGAATTCATGGGAGTGATAAAAAAACATCCCCCAAAAAACGCAAGATGCATGTCGCCTTGCCGCCCGATTCGCGCGGCCGCGCGGTCGTGCCACACAGGGTAGGGTCGGCGCGCCGCCGCTGACCCACTTGCGTGGCAAGGCCGCCATTGCATCCAGTAGAAACGCTGCTTCGCAGCTGAAGTGTGGGACGCCAAGGGCCTGGCAGTCCCTACCTTGGGTTACGAATCGTGCTGGCGCGCGGCGCGCTCAGCGGAGCGCTTGCCGGAAGGCTCTTGGGCTTTTTCCGCCGCCGAATTTTTTGAAAGATGAATAAAAGGGCGCGGCTGAGCCGAAGCCGCTTTCGAGCGCGATGTCGGTGATTTTTTCGTTGGTGGTGATGAGCAGTCGTTGGGCGTGGCTGATGCGCATTCGCACCACATATTCCCATACGGACATGCCGGAGTGGGCGCGGAAGAGCTTCATCATGTAGCGGGGATTCAGTCCGACCGCATCAGCGATTTCTTCCACGGTGATGTTTTCGAAATAGCGCGTGTTGATTTGGTGGGTGATTGCATCGATTCTGGCTTCCCCGCCGGTGGTCGCGGTGGAAGGATGCCGGGGAACTTCGGAAGGCATGTTCAAAGCCAGGCGATGGAGGCGTGTTTGGATTTCCAGCAGCACGACCCTCCGGCGGGCGGCATTTCCGCTGTCGAAATCCTCCACCCATTGCCGGAGTCCGTTCGTTTCTGCCACCGAGGATTTTTCCAGCAGAAACTCGCCGGAGAGCAGGCGTTGTGTGAAGGGGGAGGGTATCTCCCATTGCAGCACCCATGGCAGAGGCAGGGTGATCCAGATTCCCTCGCAGCCGATTCCCGATGAGAGGAGTTGGTGAGGGACTCCTCCCCAGAAGAGCGCGAGATTGCCAGCCTGGACCTCAACGATGCGTCCGGAGTGGACATAGCGGAGTGGACCGGCTTTCAACGGAATATTGATCTCCACATCAGTGTGGGTGTGCGGCCGAGGCATGCAGGAAAGCTTCTGCCTCCACAAAACAAGCCATCCATGAGCGGCTTGGTGAGTTATTTGGGGAGTTGCCATCTGAAAAGTGATTATTCAATACAAAGATGTGCTTTTTTCAAGATGAAATATCCCTTGAGATGCTCCATAATTGAGGCGTTATAACAACATTTGGTGATCAATTCGCTCATTCAAAACAAAATTCAAATCCACCCTCCATTATCCCTCATGACGCCCCTCAACCAGTTCCGCCGCAGAGCCAAACGATGACCCTGCCACAAAAACGCCGCACCTTGCCGGGCCATCCTCCGGCATGGCCCATATCAAACACGGAGGGCGTGGAATGACTCGCAGACACCACCCCGCCAAAACAGCCCAAGCCACGCCTTGCGCGTGCACGACCGAGACGGTCATGCTCCCCTCGGACGCCGCTTCTCTCCGACCCGTAGGTCTACGAGCCAGAGGGCGGCTGAAAAATGGGTCATGTGGGACGATGACCCTCCCATTTTCACGCATTTTGCCATTTCCCCTGAACAAACAAACCCCATAAACCCCAAAAAACCCCAATATGAAAAAACTACCAAAAATCGCCAAATCCCACATTGCTGGAATCTCGTTTGCTGTCGCCATGGCTTCAATGCCCTGTCTGCTTCAAGCTCAAAACCCTGGAGAAAATTTGTTGAAAAACGGAGGAGCGGAGTCGGGAGATAGTGGCGGTTGGATCGAGTTTCCGTCGGTCTCTGCTACTGCGAAGGAAGGTTCAAAATCATTTGTCTGCAAGCAAAGCGGAATGGTTCGTTCTGAGGAATTAATCCCAGTTGATCCAGAACTCCGCTACAAGTTGTCAGCCTTTTTCAAGTCCGAAGGCGCGGAGGCAAAGATGTGCCTGGGTTTCGTGAGTTATGATGCGGATGAAAAAGAGATCACGAGTTCGCAAATCACGCCCATCACAGGCACGGAAACCAAGTTGCGCGAGGCTGCCAGCAAGGGCGACAAAGTCTTAAAAATCGAGAACGGTCAACAATGGGTATTCGATACAAAATGGACGCCCGATTTTGGTTTTGTTGCGTTCGATGTCGATGATTCCGGTGCTTACAGCGACCTCCCCAATCGCAACCTCAGCGGTGCAGGGCTCAAATCGATCCGCCAAGTGGGTGGGCAATGGGAGGTGGAACTCGCCAAGCCCCTGCCCGCCGATTTTGTGGCCGGCACCAAAGTGCGCCAGCACAGATCGCAAGGTGCTTGCCTGTGGGTTGACACTCAACAAGTCGGCACCAGCTGGAAGGAACTCAAAGGACGCATTTCCGGCGTGAGCGCGGGCCCGAGGCAGACTGGAAAGTTCTGGCCAGGCACCAAGTTCGTCAAAGTCGCTATCTTCATTGAGACTCCCGGCTTCAAAGATTCCGTTCTTGTGGATGAAGTGGTCTTCTCCCAAGTGGAGTGAGTCACTGGATGGATTTTTTCAGAATTGAAAATCTCCGTGACATAAAAATCAAAACCTCATGCCGTTCTTCTACATCCTATCACTCTTGGCGGCGCTGTCCCTCAGGCTTCCCGCTCAAGAGTCCACTCAAGTTCCAAGTCCACAAGTGCCCGCCTTGCCGCTGTTGAGAATGGGCGATCCCTCCCTCTGCAGCACTCCTGACAATGAGGCCTCGGTGGCTTTATCGGACATCGATTGCCCATCGGGCGGGAAGGCGGTCCGGATGACTGTGCCGGTGGATTTTTCCACCGGGCAGGCGGGCCATCCGAAAGGTTGGCCGCGTGTGTCGTTTGGAAAGTTGGAGGGGAGTCAGGAGGACTGGAGTGCGTGGGATAACTTGGAGTTTATGGTCATGGGCAAAGTGTCGCGCCCGGAAGTGACTCGCCTGGTCTTAACGCTCCTTATCGGGGCGCGTCCAAATCAGTTCATGCTCCCGATCAAATTGGATAAGCAAGGGGAATGGCAGCGGGTCACAGTTCCGGTCGCTGATATCAAGGCCAAGGGCGTTCCGGTGGACAAAATCCCGAGAATCACTTTGAGCGTGGCGGAATCGGACTATGCGGATAAGGACCTCGTCGAATTGTTGGTGGGCGGTTTCC
>JBIKUM010000493.1:0-13631 GCA_044347585.1 Terrimicrobiaceae bacterium | reverse complement strand
CGCACGTGGTCCATTGATCCGCACACAGGGGAGCGTCAGATGGCCATTTGCTCGGGCGAGAAAGGGATGCGAAGAATCGTGGCGAAGAAAGCTCCCTTGACCGCAGAAGGAATTTTGCGGATTCGCACGCGACTCGGAATTTCTCAGGGTGTGTTCGCGGCCATGCTCAACGTACCGGACAGCACGGAACGGGCGTGGGAGCGCGGCTTGCGTCGTCCCGCAGGAGCAGCCCAACGGCTTCTTCAGATTGCCGACCGTGCGCCTGAATTGCTGATGGATTTGGTGTAGTTCGAAACATCGCCTGGATGTCGCCGCTTACGTAATTTCTGTCTTCCGTCTCCCGGACCCGCTTCTCTTTCTCTGTCCCCAGCGATTTCTCTCTTTCCCTGTCCCCATCCGGCCTTTTTCAGCTTTCAGCATTTCAGCTTTTCAGCTTTTCTCTTTTGAACCAGCGCCGTCAGGCGCGTTTGAACCTTATTTGAACCCTTGAACCTTATTTGAACCTTATTGAACCAGCGCCGTCAGGCGCGTTTGAACCTTATTTGAACCCTTGAACCTTCTTTGAACCAGCGCCGTCAGGCGCGTTTGAACCTTTTTGAACCCTTGAACCCTCTCTTTCCCCACATACCCACACACCCACACACTCTCTTTCCCTGTCCCCAGCATTTCCCCAACGCTTGTCATTCTCTTTCCCTGTCCCCAACGCTCCCACATACTCTCTGTCCCCAGCTTTTCCTTTCCCTCCCACACCCACATACTCTCTCCAACGCTTCTCTCTTTCCCTGTCCCCACTGACTTCCTCCCAGTGTTTCTTCGTGGCGAAGCCGCGCGGCTGGATTTCAGCTTTTCAGCTTTTCAGTTTTCAGCTTTTCTCTTTCCCCTCTCTTTCCCTGTCCCCAGCATTTCATTCCCTGTCCCCAAGATTTCTGTCCTTCTCTTTCCCAAGGCCCTCAAGTGCCCTTATAATTCTTTATGAAACCCATCTACGTCACATCCCCCTCCCTCCCTCCCCTGGCAGAGTTCATTCCCTATCTCGAGAAAATATGGGAATCAAAATGGCTGACCAACAACGGTCAGTTTCATCAGCAATTCGAAGCTGCCTTGGCGGAATACATGGGCGTCAAGTACGTCAGCTTCTTCACCAACGGCATGATCGCACTCCAGACCGGCATGCACGCATTGGGCATCACGGGCGAGGTGATCACAACCCCTTTCACCTTTGTGGCGACAACGCATGCGATTCATCTGCACGGCTGTACGCCTGTCTTCTGCGACATCGAGCCGGAGACCTTCACACTCGATCCTGACAAGGTGGAGTCGCTGATCACCCCCCGGACCACGGCCATCCTGCCGGTGCATGTGTACGGCAACCCGTGTCAGCACGACAAGCTGAAGAAAATTGCAGAGAAGCATGGCCTCAAATTGTTCTACGACGCGGCCCACGTCTTCGGCGTGAAGAAGGACGGTGTGTCGGTTGCTAACTGGGGTGATCTCTCGATGCTCAGTTTTCACGCGACCAAGGTTTTCAACACCTTCGAGGGCGGCGCGCTGGTCACGAACGACGAAACCATGAAAAAGCGTATCGATTTCCTGAAGAACTTCGGCTTCGCCGACGAAGTGACGGTTGTTGCCCCCGGCTCCAACGGCAAGGTTGACGAGATGCGCTCGGCTTTTGGTTTACTGCAACTCAAGCATGTGGATGGCGAGATCGCCAAGCGTCAGAGGGTGGCCGCTTTCTATCGCGAACACCTGAAGGATGTGCCCGGTATTCGCATTCTCCAGGATCTGTCCGGCGTGCGGCACAACTACGGCTACTTTCCGATCCTGGTGGATGCCGATATCTATGGTATGACGCGCGACGCGCTATACGAGAAGCTCAAGGCCAACGGGATCTTTGCTCGGCGGTATTTCTATCCCCTTTGCAGCCAGTTCCCGACCTATTGCACTTTGCCCTCTGCCTTGCTTGGCAATCTGCCAGTCGCAGAGAAGACCGCGCAGGAGGTGTTGTGCCTACCGATCTACGCGGATATGGATAAGAACGCCGAACATAGAATTATTGAATTAATCTGCAACCGGTTAAGCATAAGCTGAAGTGTTACTGTGGAGCTTGCTGATGTCAACCATATTGCAACTATCGGTCTAGTTTGGAAGCTTCTAACAGATTTTCAGAACGTATTGATATGTTGTGGATAGTTATGGATATAAAAAACATATTGATCTTCCCATGTGGATCCGAGTGCGGGCTGGAGATATTCCAGGCGTTGCAGTACGAGAAGTATGTGAAAGTTTATGGCGCCAGCAGTTTAGAGAACAACCCCGGTCCGTTTGTTTACGGAAATTACATTTCGGGACTCGTCCCTTACATTACAGAGCCGGTTTTTATTAAAGCGTTCAATGAACTGTTAAAGCGCTATAAAATAGATTATATTTTTCCAGCGCTCGATAGCGTGGCGCTTTTTTTGGCAGAACATCAGTCCGAACTTTTTTCAAGGGTGATTAGTTCGTCGTATGAAACCAATTTCATCTGCCGCTCGAAGAAGCGCACCTATGAACGGTTAGCAGGGGTTATAGCGGTTCCGAAATTATTTAGACCGGATACTGTGACAGAGCAGATGCTCCCGTTGTTTCTCAAACCAGACGTCGGGCAGGGCTCGATAGGAACGGTTCTGGCGAAAGACATGGAGACGGTCCGGTATTTCACCTCTAGAAATATAGATTTGCTGGTGATGGAATATTTGCCGGGGAGGGAATACACGATTGATTGCTTTACGGATCGTCATGGGAAGCTGCGGTTTGTTGGTGGTCGCGAGCGTCGCCGCATCAAATCAGGAATTTCGGTCAATTCCATTCGAGTCAGAGATGCTCGTTTTACGGAGTGGGCCGAAAAGATCAATGGGGTGATTCCGTTTAGAGGCGGCTGGTTTTTTCAGGTTAAGGAAAGAGGCTCAGGAGAGTTTGTTCTGATGGAGGTTGCCTCGCGCATGGCAGGGACTTCGGCGTTGGCGAGGAATCGCGGAGCGAATCTGCCGTTGCTGAGTCTTTACGATGCTATGGATATTGATGTAACCATTCTTGAGAATGATGTGGAGAATGAAATCGACCGGACGTTTATCAACCGGTTTCGGATGGGGTTTGAGTTTGATACGGTTTATTGCGATTTTGATGATTGTTTAATCGTCCGGGACAAAGTAAACACCGGACTGCTAGAATTTTTGTATCGATGTCTTAATGAAGGCAAACGGTTGGTCTTGTTGACTCGCCATGCTGAAGACATTCATGTGAGCCTGAGAAAATACCGACTGTCGGATCTATTTGATGAAGTAATCAATATCCAGAACGGCGAGCAGAAGTCGGAATATGTTAGAGGGCCCGGAGCGATCTTTATTGATGACTCGCATCGCGAGCGAGTGGATGTTGCTGCAAAGTGTGCGGTCGTTTCATTTGGCCCAGATGCGGTGATTATGACAAGAGTGTAAAGTTATTATGATGTTATTTATCTAGCAGCAGATGCGTGAATGTATCCAGGTTTAGGAAACGCGAATCAAATATCCAAGAAGAACGGAACTGCCATTTTAGTAATTCAGATGGAACTGCTTGAGAGGTGTAGAGAGATTGATAAAGTATATAGTTCTTACAAAAAAGGGTTATTATCGGAATATTTGACATGAAAATATGGCATATTTACGCAAGAAATTATAATTTTGGCGACCATGCTCTCGGATTGGCCGTGCGTGACCTTTTCCGGCAAGAGTTTGGCCCCAAAGTTATCTTTGAAACCATAGACACTCATCAAGCATGGTTTGGATTGAAAGATGTTTTACTCTTTAACAATGACGCGGATATGCTATTAATTGGGGGAGGTGGGTTGATACATGCTTTTAATGGAAAAACTTGGATGCTACATTTCCCCTGTATCTGGTTAAAATTCCTGTCATGCCCGTTGGTAATATTTTCCGTTGGGCATAATCAATTTACAATAGATGGCCGACTTCCAAAGAATGTAGTAAGGAATTTAATAGCTGTGAAGAAAAAGGCGTTATCGTTCACGATACGAAACGATAAAAGTAAAGAATTAATGGCTAATGAAGGCTTTGATCTTCAAGAAATTCCAGATCCTGGTTTTTTTCTAGACCGTAACTATCCTCGCCCATCGATTAGCAATCGATATATCATTGTACAACTCACGGGTGATGCTAGCCAAGCGAGAGGATTAAACGATAACGCTATTTGGCGAGAAATTGTTGTTGCCATTGATGCCCTTGTTGCCCAAGGTTTTTCTATTGCCTTTTGTCCCCATGTCAAAGGAGATATTAAGGTTACAGAGGATGTTATTTCATCTTTAAAGAGTCGAGAATCTGTTTATGTTTGGGATTACTACAAAAGTATTTCCGACGACTACATAAGCGAATGCTTGGCCTATTATAAACATGCCGAACTGGTTATAGCCATGCGAGGACACGCACAAATAATACCTTATGGCATGAAGATACCCTTTGTGACGATCTCTAATCATCGCAAGCATAAGGATTTAGCTGAAGTATTGGGGTTGGGTGACTATGTGTATGATGTAACTAGTAAAGAGGCCAAGGGAACTTTACAAAAAATAATAGCATTAGCCCTGTTTCATAAAAATGAAATAATGAATCAGCAGGAAAAAGGTATGGAAATCATGCATGAAACTATGCGTGAGTTTTTTAAAACACTACATAACGACTACGTGCTTAACAAAAAAGTTAAAACTCATTCATTCTTATATAAACTATTAGCTCGTACATCAAATTTAATAACAAACATGTTGTACAAGTAAATGACTGACCACCTCAAGCACAAGGTCCTATCTGGCCTTTTCTGGCGTTCTCTTGAGCGTTTTGGCACGCAGGGAATCAGCTTTGTAGTATCCATTGTGCTTGCCCGTTTGTTGACACCAGCCGATTATGGCATAATTGCCATGATCACGGTGTTCATTGCCGTCGCTAGCGTGTTTGTGGAGAGTGGCTTCAGCACCGCACTCATTCAGAAAAATAAGGTATCCGATACCGACTATTCATCGGTCTTTTATCTGAGCCTGACCATTGCCGGACTCCTATATTTGGTTCTATTCTTCACCGCCCCTTGGGTCGCCATTTTTTACAACATGCCCGTACTGGTCTGGGTGTTACGACTGCTGGCTGTAAGCCTGATATTGGGTGCTATCAACAGCATACAGGTCGCTGTCCTGACGCGTGAAATGAAATTTTATCTGACCTTCAAGGTTAGTATTATAACCGTCTTTGCTACAGGCATTACCGGAATCACCCTTGCTTATATGGGTTACGGTGTTTGGAGTTTGGTTTGGTCGATATTGGTTGGGCAAATATGTTCCACTATCGCCTTCTGGTTCACGGTTAACTGGCGACCCAAGTTATTGTTTTCATGGCAAGCATTGCGAACATTGTTCGGGTTTGGATCCAACCTATTGGGATCCGGGTTGTTGGACACCATATTCACGAACCTATATCCACTTATTATAGGAAAACTTTTTGATGCGACCATATTGGGATATTACACGCGGGGCCGCAGCATTCCAGGTTTAGCTGCTGACTCCATCAACGGCACCATTGCAGGGGTCATGTTTCCCGCCCTGTCTTCTTGCCAGGAAGACCGCGTCAGGGTTAAAAGTATTGTCCGTCGTATGATTGTGACCACCTGTTTTTTTGTTTTTCCCATGATGTTCGGTTTGGCCGTCATCGCTAAACCGCTGGTTTTGGTGCTTCTAACGGATAAATGGTTGCCATGTGTTCCCTTTCTGCAGCTCGCCTGTGTCAATTTTGCGTTCTTACCGGTTACTGTTGCGAATTTACAGGCCATCACCGCCGTCGGACGAAGTGACATCTTTCTAATACTGGAAATCATTAAGAAATCACTCATTCTCGCTACGATCTTACTGACCTTCCGTCACGGAGTCATGGCCATGGTTATTGGCCAGACGATTTTAGCCCCCGCTTGTATCTTGATAAACGGTTGGCCAAACAAACGCTTGTTGAATTATTCTCCTTACGAACAGATCAAAGACATTGCGCCGACTTTACTTTTGGGAAGTGGCATGGGCGCGCTGGTGTGGGGGGTGGGGTGGCTTATTCCTAACACTTACTTACAGCTAATCACCCAGATCATTTTTGGTTCGTCCGTTTATTTTGCCGGGGCAAAACTGCTCAAGTTCGAGAGCGCCGAATACATGTGGCGGACGGGATGCCAAATGCTGGGTCCTCAGTTTAAGCGCTTTGATTGAAGGATCACTATGGTTAAAAATAAAGACGAACTGATGATGGATCTGGAAGTCCTGCGAGGGGAACCCATCGAGACGATTGCCCCTGACAAGATTCCCTGCGAAGAGATCAACGACTCGGCGTTCCTATGTAAAGCGCCTCTTGTCAGCGTCTGCATGATAACCCACAATCATGAACTCTATATCCGGAAGGCCATTGAAGGTGTTGTTAGTCAGCAGGCAGACTTCTTGTTCGAATTGATTATTGGGGAAGATTGTTCAACGGATCGTACGCGCGAAATATGCCTTGAATATCAAAAGATGTATCCGGCAATCATTCGGGTTCTCATATCTGATTACAATGTGGGCGCATCCGGTAATTTAATGCGAGTAAGCGGCGCTTGCAGAGGTAAATATATTGCTTGGTGTGAGGGGGATGATGGATGGATCGCGCCGGATAAACTTGCGCGTCAAATTGCCGCCTTCGCAAAGTATCCTTCGTTGGTTGTGGTCTCAACAGGGGCGCAACTAGTCGCTCATAATGGCCATTTGATTGAAAAAGATGCGAAGAAATGCTATTCAGATGATTGCCTCATATTGGGGGCGGATATATATAATGCGCTATGTGTCAGTTTTAGATTGCATTTTTTCTCATGCAGCGTCATGTTCGACCGCATCGCTTCGGACAGAGCAAAGAAGAAGCACTCGCTGTTCTTTGCGAAACTCTTTCTTGGGGATACGACGTTGTGGCTAGCCTTGGCGTTAGAAGGTGATTATTATCATCTGGTTCAGCCAATGGTGTTTTATCGAAAGAGTTTAGGTTCTGTTACTAGAAATACAGCGACCGCCTGGAAGGTTGACCGTGACGGCTGGCTTGTACGCTATTATTTCGCCCGGAAAGTTTCGTCGGACAAGGCAGTGTTAGAATGCATATTAGCGAACTATCGGCAATGTCTAGCAGAACACTATATCTTGGACGGTCATGGGGTGCGGGAACATTGGCGGGGACTGCTGTTGGCACTTAAAGAGAAGTGTTTTCTTAAGATTTGTATTAAATTCTTTGTGCTTCGGATAAATGAGGGTAGACGTTTGGCGAAGAAAGCGCTGGGATGGGTTCATTGCGAATGTGCGGCTGGCTGAGTTGTTTTTGCGACAGGTATCAAGAGGACTGTGTATGGCAAAGATCGGCGTCTTTATTCAGAAGTTGTGGGGTGGGGGGACGGAACGTGTCGCGGTGCGTTTGTCACATTTGTGGCAAGAATCTGGCCATCAAGTGGTGTTGTTTACGAGGACTGCTCCCACGGAAAATGATTTTGCGCACCAGTGCAGCCAACGGATTGTGTACGGTGAGTTCAGCCGTGAGCAAATAGTGTCGACCTTGACAGAAAACCACATTGATATTTGCGTGTATCATGATGCGTGGAGTGATGATGAGTTTGCCGGCATCGCCGATTCATCGAGAAAATGCGGTGCGAGAATGGTGTTCATTCATCACCACGCCTTTATGAATTGGGCGTTCTTCTTGTGCAACGTAGGGGATTTGTTCAAGATGCATTTGCGTGATAAGATTGACGCTTTGGTGTGCGTGAATCCGATCCAAGCTCTATGGTTCCATCATCAGGGATTCAAGTGTTTCTATATACCGAATCCGCTTGCGTTCGATGAGCCGAAGTTTGTGCGAAGAGGGTCAGAATCGAGTACTCTTATCTGGGTCGGGCGACCGAACGATCCTGGAAAACAGTTGGATGTGGCGATCGAGGTGTTCTCGCGGATCAAGAAGAAGGTTTCGAGTGCCCGGTTGTTGGTTGTTGGTGAATTCCGTGATCCCCTGCGGATCGGGCGACTTCTACAGAAGAAGGGGCTGCAAGATTCGGTTTCCTTGCTTGGGTACTGTGCCGACGTGCGTCCATATTATGAGAAGGCGGCGGTTCATTTATTTACATCGGTTGTGGAGGCGGCTCCAATGGTTCTGGCCGAGTTGGCCGCATACGGAGTTCCAACCGTTATGCTGGAATTGCCGATGTGTTGGGACGCCACGCGGGATAACGGTGTCGTTCAGATCGGCAATGATGATCTGGATCAGATGGCCGATGAGTGTGTCAGGATAGTGACGGATGCCGTATACGCAGCCTCTCTGTCCGCCGGTGCCAGAAACTGGTTTGCCTCGAAAAGAGGTGTGGATGTCGGCGCGCAGTGGCAAGATCTTTTTGAAAAAAGAACGGGGGCCTGTGCAACTTTGAGCGTGCCCTGTTCTTATAAGACCGAAAAGAATTATGATATTCTGTTAAAAGAGGTTGTGCGGGCCGAGCGTTTCTTTATCACAAGATATTGGCGCCGACTGGGTTTGTTTATGGCCATGGAGCGCCGATGGCTGCGTATTCGCAGGCTATTTATCGACGACTGACGGTTGCCTTTTTTCTACTGATGGAAAATTTTTATGTTCTACAGTTTTACCAAAGCTGTTTTTGTTTTAGTGTTGTCCGTAGTCCTTGCGCATAGCATACCGGCAGACACGCGGAGGAAAATATTCCCGTATATTGTCGGATTGTTGATGCTTAGTTATTCTTTTTTCAATATTTTTCACATTACGGTTGCGTCATATCTGTTGCAAGGCGGCCTTCCGATTCTTTGTTCGGCGTTTCTGATTTATTTTAATCCGCGTGATTCGGTTCGATGGAATTCATATGAAAAAAGTTATCTCGTATTCTTGATCTATTTCCTAGGCGTGGCTCTCTTTGACGACTATTTCATCGGAATCATTCTTACAAAATTCTTGGGGATCCTGTTTTACTTTGGTGTCGGCTGGTCAACGGCAAGATATGCTGTTCAAAACAATCAGGTTGAGAGGTTAATGAAGGTGCTCACATGGTTTGCAATTCCTTTTTTATTGACACTCTACAAGGGGAATTATTTCAATCAGGATTTAAGTATGGGTGAACGTTTAGGTGGGGACGAATATGGGATGCTGAATTCAAATATTGTGGGGTTAATGGCGACGGCGGCATTGATGGCACCATTGATTGTGGTGGTCCTGCTCAAAAGTTCAATTGTTCTAAATATCGTGTCTTGCACCGCTTTGGGGATGGGTTGTTACATTTTGATCGGATCCGGTTCACGAAACGCATTCGGCGCTTTTGCGGGCGCGTGTCTTGTGGCAATCGTATTATCCTCTCGTAAATGGAAATCCATCGCGATTGTCATAACGATTGGCATTGGTCTTGTGATCTATACAAGTGGACTGTTCACGTCATCGGAAGACATACGGGTATTGGATTTGTCCGTCGACTCATTTCGAAGCTCACGATTTCAGATGTATGAATACATTTTTTATGGAACATCGAGTGAGCAGTATCTGTTTGGAGCGCGGTCATACATTGACAGGGATATAAATACAGGTCGGGCATGGGGAAATGCACATTCGATGTACGTTCAAATCGCATATGAAGCCGGTTTAATGGGCCTCCTGTTGTTTATTTTCTATTTGATGAGGCACGTTCGGCGTGCATGGTTACATAAGTATTATGGGAAAATAGCTCTCGTTTTCTTGACGGCGTCGCTCTTATCTGGCCTGTCCGAATCGTATCCTTTAAGGGCCTTTTCAATAACAAGTCTCTTGTGGGGCATGTCTGTGGGCATTTTGAATGTTTTGCCCAAGCGCGAGGGCATTAGGCCAAGTGGCCTTACCTAATGCGACAGGGGAACTGCCTGCGGGATATTTTGCCGCCTAGCCCACGCCCCCACGCTTTTAGTGGCATCAATAGTTTCTTTACTTGGAGCAAAGTGATAAAATCTTCGACAGTTCAAGAGCCAATCTCGACTTCAGTCTGGTTCCACACGTGCTATCCATCTCCCTACAGAAAACATCAATTCGAGATGATGCGCCAGCGTTTTCCTCATTCAGAAGCGTTTCTCTA
The DNA here is from genome assembly GCA_044347585.1 of Terrimicrobiaceae bacterium. Taxonomy (GTDB): domain Bacteria; phylum Verrucomicrobiota; class Verrucomicrobiia; order Chthoniobacterales; family Terrimicrobiaceae; genus UBA967. The sequence goes on along the minus strand of JBIKUM010000493.1, from coordinate 3,473 downwards.
TCGCCCGGAACTCGCTTCCGATCAGGGCTACTGGGTTGGTTCAGGAAAAGGCTGGAGGATACCCACGCAGATAGTCGTTTCGCGCTGGCGATTGCCCGTCTTGGGGCAGTTCTCGATCACTTTGCTGTTTAAACTGCTGCAGCAACCCCGCAGAACGGTCCATTTGGTTACAAGCGCCGCAAAAGGCAACCTGTGGCTGATTATTCTGACGAAGTGGCTGTTTGGCTCCCGCTGTCTATTCTGGAGTGATGCTGGATTCCCTGATACGATAAGCGACGAGAGACAAATAAAATTCATGCGCTATTATTTGCCTGTGTATGATGGTGCCTATACGGCCGGAAATCTTGGACGGCGGTGCTGTCTACGGTTGGGGTTCCCGGATGAGAAGATTGTCAATGCATATTTCTCGCATGACGTTGATGAGTTTGACGAATTTTACAAAGCGCGCGCGGCTAAGGAGCGGGAACGGATTAGGACGGAGTTGAGTCTGGCACCTGATACCTGCGTTCTCCTGAACATTTCGCGTTTCCTGGATTGGAAACGCTTAGAAGATCTGGCGAAATCGATTGAAATTGCTGAAGGGATGCCTCTGAAGAGAGAAATCGCGCTGATATTGATTGGAGACGGAAACTATACCGAGCACGAAGAAATATTGGGTCGTCTGCGAAACACGAGGGTGATCCGTGTCAAGAGCGTGCACTTCCCCGAGATAAAGAGTTGGTATGCCGTTGCAGATCTGTTTGTTTTCCCTAGCGAGGGCGATATTTGGGGACTTGTTGTGAACGAGGCGCTATCCATGCGGGTCCCAGTGATCTGCACAAAACGAATCGGAGCTTCCGAGCTTGTCCGTCATGGCTGGAATGGGTACCTCGTGGAGCCACGGTCGCCGCAGCAGATAGCCTCCTATATCGCCAAATATGTGAACAACCGCGAACTGTCGGAGCAAATGAGAACAAACGCCGGAGCGATTGTTCAGACATGGAATACCCGGTTAGGCATCAATGCGCTTGAAGCTTTTCTGGCGAAGGGATAAGGGTTATGTGCGGAATTGCTGGAATGTTTGGGAAGACGGCCTCGCCAGACCATGTGAAAAAGATGGTTGCTGCGATGCATCGTCGTGGCCCAGATGACTCTGGGGTCTGGTATAATGCGGAACAAGGTGTGTCGCTGGGGCATGCGAGGTTGGCTATTATTGATCTTTCGACAACTGGGCACCAACCCATGTTTTTGGGAGGAGTGGAGCTAAGAGCGCCACAAAGTGAATGTTTTGGTTGCCAGAATCATGAATTTGCAATTGTTTTCAACGGTGAGATATATAATTACAAGGAGTTGCGGGCTGAACTGGAATCAGAAGGCGCTTGTTTCAAAACACACAGCGACACAGAGGTGATCCTTTGGGGTTGGAAGATTTGGGGTAAGGAAACGCCCAAGCGCTTGAGGGGAATGTTTGCTTTTGCCATTTGGGATGCGGCGCGGTGTTCGGTGACGCTTGTTCGTGATCGGATGGGCATCAAGCCCTTGCTATGGTGTCGTAACGCAGTGGGGTTAACATTCGCCTCATCTTTGAAGGCGATGTTTGCGTCGGGAGAAGTTCCGAAGGTCCTCGACGAGAAAAGCCTCTTTGACTATTTGATCTTTGGCGCTGTCTGTCAACCTAGAACAATGATTCGAGGCGTGCAGTCTCTGGAGCCCGGAACATTGATCGAGTTTTGGTTGAACAATAATAAGCAAGCCTTAAGGTGCGATGAGACTCCTGAACGGTATTGGGCTTTCGAAAGAGATGAAGACTTGGCAGGAGATCTTGCTGGACTTCCGTATGAAGAACTAGTTCGGCTGACACGTTGCAAGTTGGAGGACGCATGCCGGTATCATTTGATTGCCGATGTGCCAGTGGGGAGCTTTTTAAGTGGTGGAGTGGATTCGACGGTGATTACTGCATTGATGGCTCGGCAATCCGCATATCCAGTGAAGAGTTTCTCTATTGGTTTCTCGGTCGAGACAGGAATGCAAAACGAGTTGACGGAGGCCAGAAGTGCTGCAACTTTCATTGGTTGTGATCACACCGAGGTGCTTCTGACAGGCAAAGATGTCGCCGATCACTTCGACGACTTCATAGACTCGATTGATCAGCCGAGTGTGGATGGCCTTAACACCTATTGGGTGAGCAAAGTAGCACGCGAGAATGGCATTAAGGTTGCTCTGTCTGGTTTGGGGAGCGATGAATTGTTTGCAGGCTATGGATTCTTCGGCTGGTTTGATTCCAGTACACGACAACACGCCTCATGGATGGATATGTTGTTGGGATATGCCTACCGTGTCCACCCAAACTACACCTACATGTTAAACAGCTTTTTGAAGACGGCATCGGTGAGTGAAAAATTGGCTCTGATCCGTCGGAGGTTGACGGATACAGATGTACGCGAGGTGGTTGCGCCGGGGATAAGGTGCTCGTTCCCTAAAGCGTATGTGCAGCACTACATCTCAGATTTGGGACTCAATGTTTCCGATCCTATTGCGCAAGCAACCCAATACGACTGTCGTAATTATCTGTTGAATACGCTTCTCAGAGATGCGGATGCGTTGAGCATGGCTCACAGTTTGGAAGTTCGCCCCATCTTTCTGGATCACAGTCTTGCCGAGTTTGCCCTGGCTTTACCTGCGAACACCAAATGGGGGGAAGGGGTAGGAAAGGCAATACTGAAAGATGCGACCAGGGACCTTTTGCCGACGAATTTTTTTGCTCGTAAGAAAACGGGTTTCACGTTGCCGATTGATTATTGGATGGAGCACGAGTTACAGGATCGTTTCATTGAGATTATAAGCAAGGGGAATGCCCGGAATTTCTTCGCAGCCCCTATATTAGAGCGCATGATACAGAAGAAGTCACATAGGATGAGAAGAAAACTGATGTGGCAACTGCTCGTTTTCTTGACCTGGACGGAGATGGAACAGGTAGAAATGATTAATTAAGCATAGAATGTCGGTCGACTGCCGTACAGATTTATTATTGAATTATAAACACTACTGTCCGGTTAAAAACCCCGGTAAATAGGGCTCTTCCTGCATACCGAGAGTTTCGGAGATTGGCTGATTCTCCGAAAACACTTGAAAAATGGGGACTTTCTCGAAAAGTGTGACGCTGAGAATCTGTAGAATTGTGTAGGGGCTGTGAGGGAGACTTGCACGCTTGCGGACGATGGAGATCAGGACATAAACGGCGATGGCAACCCATATCTGGACTCGGACGGCATTCTCGGAGGTGCCGTAAAAGGCTTTGATGCGGAGATGTTGCTTGATCCACTTGAAGAACAGTTCCACCTGCCACCGGGACTTGTACAGGCGGGCGATAGTCAGAGCGGGCTGGATGAAGTTGTTGGTGATGAACACGAAATCTTTTCCTGTCACTGGATTGCGGTAACCGATCCTGCGCAGGGTGTCTGGATAATGACGATGCGAAACAAATCCGGAGAGCG
>JBIKUM010000563.1:0-3652 GCA_044347585.1 Terrimicrobiaceae bacterium | reverse complement strand
GCTCGAACCCCTCCGCAAGGCTCTCGTTCTCCCCCGCGTGAACCTGTTCATCGCGGATGATGTCGGCCTCGGGAAAACCATCGAGGCAGGCCTGATTGCCAGCGAATTGTTACTGCGCCGCCGCATCGATACCATCGTCGTTTCCTGTCCGCCGGCCATGCTCGGCCAATGGCGGGACGAGCTCGAAACCCGCTTCGGTCTCACCTTCGAGATCCTCGACCGCGAATACCTCGAAAAAATCCGCCGCACCCGCGGCTTCGGCGTGAACCCATGGAAGACATTCCCCCGCTTCCTTGTCTCGCAGCGCCTCCTGATCGACGAAGCCTACACAGCCCCGCTCCGCGATTGGCTGGGAAACCTGAAACCCGGCAGTCTCCTCATACTTGACGAAGCTCATCATGCCGCGCCCGCCAGCGGGGCGAAATACGCCATCGACTCGCGGATCACCCGCGCCATCCGCGACATCGCCACGCGCTTCGAGCACCGCCTCTTTCTATCCGCCACACCCCACAACGGTCACTCCAACAGTTTCTCCGCCCTGCTGGAACTCCTCGACCCCCAACGATTCACACGCGGCGTGCCCGTCACCAAGGAGAACCTCGATAAAGTCATGGTGCGCCGGCTCAAGGAAGACATCCGTCAGATCGCCGGCGGCTTCCCCAAGCGCAAGATCGTCCAGGAAGACATCACCGGCCTTCCGGAAAACGCGCCGGAACTCGTGCTCAGCCGCCTGCTGGACGAATACGCCGTCGCCTGCGAGTCACATCTCGAGTCCGCCACCCGCAAAAAACAAATCGAGTTTCAGCTCGTCATCTCCCATCTCCAACAGCGGCTGTTTTCTTCCATCGAAGCCTTCGCCCGCACGTTGGCCGTCCATCGCCGATCCGTCGAGAAGGCCTCCACACACAAGGCTCCTTCGCTAGAGCTGTTGATGAGCGGCGTGGACCGCGATGACGATCTCGGCACCGCATCCGAAGAAGATGTCGAAGCCGCGCTCGATGCGGAAATGGAAGCGGCCTCCTCGTCCTCGCTCGCCGGTGTCCACGCCGGAGCAAACCAACGCCAGCGCCTGCTGGATGAAATGCGGACCCTCGCCGATGCCCATCGCCATCAGCCCGACGCCCGCATCCTGAAGTTGCTCGATTGGATGCGTGATCACCAGTGCATCGGTCTCGGCATTCCGGGAAAATCCCGCGCCAGCCAGGACTGCCAGTGGCTGGCCACCCGCGTCATCATCTTCACCGAATACGAAACCACGCTTCGTTACCTCCGCGATCAGCTTCTGGCCGCCATGCAGGGTACCGACGGCGCGGAGTCCCGCATCGAAATCTTCTACGGTGCCACCCCTAACGACAAACGCGAGGCTATCAAGACCGCCTTCAACGCCGATCCCGCCACACATCCAGTCCGCATTCTGCTGGCCACTGATGCCGCCCGCGAAGGCCTCAACCTCCAGGCCCACTGCCATCACCTCTTTCACTTCGATGTCCCGTGGAACCCCTGCCGCCTCGAACAGCGGAACGGCCGCATCGACCGGAAACTCCAGGACGCTCCGGAAGTCTTCTGCCACTACTTCAATTACGCACAGCGCCCGGAAGATCGCATCATTGCCGCGCTCATCCGTAAAACCGAAACCATCAAACTCGAACTCGGCAGCCTCTCCCAAGTCCTCGATACCAAGCTCACCAATACCCTTCAGCAAGGCCTCCGCCGCAGTCGCTTGGAACTCCTCGAAACCGAAATCGACACCGCCCGCGCCGATGACGAGGCCACGCACACCGTCGAGGATGAACTGGAATCCACCCGCGAACGAAACGAAAAGCTCCGCCAGCAGCTCGATGGACTCCAGCGCCAGCTCGACACTTCCCGCAAGGCCCTTCACTTCGATACATCCCTGCTCCAAAGCGCGCTCTCCCGCTCCCTCCAACTTGGCGGCTTCTCGCCTCTCACAGCGAATTCGGAAAACCGCATTCAATTTCCCGTCGATCCCACCGGGAAGAGCATCGACCCCTCTTGGTCTAACACCCTCGACAGCCTGCGCCAGCCGCCCAAGGACGGGAAACGCAATTTCATCTGGCGGCGTGAGGCACCCATCCGTCCGGTCACTTTCTCAGCACCGGCCAAGATGGACGACAGCATCGTCCAGCTCCACCTCGGTCACCGCATCTCGCAGCGCCTGCTATCACGTTTCCTCTCCCAGGGTTTTGTTCACAAGGACCTCTCCCGTGCCTGTTTCGCCCAGTCCGACGACCGCATCCCGCGTGTCGTACTGCTAGGCCGCCTTGGCCTCTATGGCCCTGGGGCTTCGCGCCTCCATGAGGAAATCATCACCATCACCGCCCGCTGGACCCCACCAACCGAGCGCGCCACCGGACTCCAACCTTACGCCCGCGACGCCGAGGCGCGCACCATGCAGATCCTCGAAGCCGCCATGTCGGATCCGTCTAACAGCCGCGAGCTTCCGCCCGCAGCCTCCAGCCAACTCCTCGCCAGTATGGCGGCGGATGTGACCTGCCTCCTTCCTCACCTCGAAACCCGTGGCCACGAGGCACGCACCGCCGCCGCAAAGCGCCTATCAGACCGCGCCCGCATCGAATCCGAGGAAATGGGCCGCATCCTCCATGAGCAGCGCGCCCGGGTCGTCAAAACTCTCGAAAAAACCGCAGGCGATCCCCATCAACTCGAACTTTTCACCGTCCCTGAAGAACGCCGCCAGGTGGAAGACAACATGCGCTACTGGCGCAAATGGCTCACCGAAGTCGAAACCGACCTCCTAACCGAACCCGCCCGCATCGCCGAATTCTACGACGTCAAAACCACCCGCATCGAACCCGTCGGCATCGTCTATCTCTGGCCCTCATAACATTGCCCCAATGGACGCATCACCCATAATCACCCTCTTCCATGCCGTCACCGACTGGTCACCAGAACGAAGGTTTCTCGGCCATTTCCGTGACTTGTTCAGCACAAAATCCACCGCATTACCAGTTGATCTGCCGCCATTTGCCCGCTAATGTCACCCCATGAACCAAGCCACGCTGCTGCGGGAATCCCGCTTAAAGCACCCGTTGAAGAGCTCCGAAGCCGCTGCGAAGCAGTTGCACGCCTTCAGGGCGGTTCTACCTATTTCCACGAGGAACTCGGAATTTTCCGACAATACGCCGAAGAAAGCGGACTCTTCCTCCAAGCCTCGCCGGCCGAACTGATCCGGACGCCCGACGAGGAAGGAAACGAACATCAGGTCTGGTTCGACGAGGCATCGCAATCCTACATCAAAGCCACGTGGCCGGATTTTTTCGGACTGCTGGTGATCCATCGGCCCCACGAGGAGCGCAAAGCCTCGCCCATTGCCTATCTGGAGCGCTGGCTTCTCCATAACGAATTGTTTGGTGATCAGGTGACTTTCCTCGGCGCGCTCCAGTCCGAGACCGGCCTGCGCCTATTGATCCGCCAACCCGCCATCGCCGGCACCCCGGCCACCGAGGCGCAGATCCATCAGTTCTTCACCGACTCCGGTTGGAAACGCTTCGTCATTGAGGGCAACACTGCCTTCTTTGACCCCGAGCGGAACATGGTCATATCGGACACCCACCGCGGCAACCTCATCCTCATGGACGACGGCCTCCTCGCCCCCATCGACCTTCGCGTCCAG
>JBIKUM010000560.1:0-3673 GCA_044347585.1 Terrimicrobiaceae bacterium | reverse complement strand
GTCTATCGGTCCAGCGGCAAGGCGACCGTATGGGTCAACCGCCAGGCGCAAACCGAGAGCGAAGCGTCGCGCACCGGCGTCAATGCGGTGATATCGCCCAAGTCGCCGGGCAGCGCGACCCTCGCCCCCGGTGAAGAAGCCCCGGCGCAGCTCAAGGTCGGCGAAGCCATGAACCGGGCCACCGGCGAGCGCAACACGCGACTGGGCAGCGGCAGCGTCATAACACCGGCCAAGAACGGTCGCTGAACGAGATCATGAGCGGGTCGCGCCGGAGCCCCTTGCCGCGCCGCGCCGGCGAAAGCGGTTTCGTGCTGATCGCGCTGATTGCGCTGCTCGCAATGGGCGGGCTGTATTTCTTCATCAGCAATCTGACGCCGGAGGCAATCGAGACGCGACGGCAGGCGAAAACCGAGGCTGCCCTATTGCAGGCGAGGGAAGCGCTGATCGGATATGCACTTCAGTACCGAGAACAACAGAAATCCACCGACCCTGCGGCAATGTATGGCTATCTGCCTTTGCCTGACTTTGGGGAAAGCGTAAACCTCAATGCGGTTCTTCTCAACCAGCCGTGCACCAGCGAAGGATGTGCAAAGGTCAATGCAGCCGGAGTAGCAGGAAGCACAGTGCTCATCGGGCGCTTCCCCTGGAAGACGGTCGGCACCGGCCCGCTGCGCGACGGCCATGGCGAATGCCTCTGGTACGCCATCTCCGCCACGCATCGCGCGGTGAATTCCACGGCGACCACGATGAACTGGGATACGCTGGCCGTGCCGGATGTCGTCATCGGCAGCGGCGCCGCCACCCTTGCCGCAATGAACGCACACGAACGACCGATCGCGGTAATCTTCTCGGCGGGAGCCGCATTCGACAACGGACGCACGGCTTCCAATGATGCCCCGGATTGCGGAGGCAACTACGATGCGACGCATTACGTTGATGCCGCGCTAAACAACGTTCAACGCAGTCTTCCGGTGACCAGCGACATGCTGTTCAGCACGTTGCGAAAGAGTACGGTGCGCCCATCGCCCGATATTCCCAGCCGGCCGCCAAGTTTTCGCGACGATATCGGAGATATGCTCGACCGGATGACGGAATGCGCGCGCGACCAGATCGTCGCGGGGAGTATTGTGTCAAATGGCAAAGTCGCCGATGCATGTTCCATCGCCCTCGACGCCTTCGGCCCGCGCGGTTACTACGCCAATTACCGCGATCAGGCGTTCATCACCAAATGTTCCGCGTGCCAGGTCACCGTGGACAGTGTTCTCGCGCCTTCCTGTGCCGGTGCCCTGCTATTTGGCAACCAGCGCGGTAGCGGACAGAATCGCCGCGATGCCGCCGAGATCGCCGACCCGGCCAACTACCTCGAAGATGCCAACTTGACGAGCTACAACTCCGGTGGCGACGCCTATGCCGGCCCCGGCAAGCTGATGCCCGTGCCCACCCAGTCATTGGCGCAGGACATCGTCCGCTGCATTCCCGCCGGCGCCAGCATGGTGACCGCGCCCTCGGCACTGCCCGTCGGCTCCGAGCTGTCGCAATACGACGCCGCAACGCGCACCGTCACGCTCGGGCGAGTGAATGTGGAATCAGACCAGGGCTATGATGCCGCCAGACTCTTTGGCTGCGCATGGACGCCGGAAGTTCACGCCACGGGCAGCGGCTTTCGCAGCTATTTCAAGTTCAACATCAGCGACCCCGGCGACGGCTTTGCCTTTGCCGCCGTCGACGGCGACCGCAACACCGTAAGCGCATGCGGTGCAGGGGAACAGCATCTGGGCTATTCGGGCAACAACAGCTATACGGCGCCGATCGCCTACCCCAAGCTTGGTCTCGAATTCGACACGCGGCGCAACTATCAGACCAACGCCGCGTTTACTCCGACGGGCTTCAATCCGGCAAGAACTACCTTCACACTTCCCCTGGAGTTTCGTACACGCGCCAACGGCCGCGCCGACCCGAGCTACACCGGGGGGCACATCGGACTGATCTATTGGGGTGGTGAATCCGCCATCAGTACCGGATATGCCTGCGTAGTCAATACCGACTGTCTATCGCCAAGTTATTGCGACACGGACAGTTTCTGCAAACTAAACCCGGAGGAAGACGACAACGTCCATGGTCAGTTGCCCGTGCTTCCCGCCACTCGCCCGCCCCCACGCAATGAGGCGGCCCCGGTGGTCCCTCCAGCAGACCCGCCGTACCCACCCTACGCCGTCGACAAGCTTGATCCCAGTCTCAGTTCGGTACCGACCAACAAGGATATCCACGTTCGGGTCGAAGTCGCGCGCTCGGCCTACGCCGGCCGCGACGACAACAGTCGGTTGGTCAGGGTGGTGGCCAGCACTAATCTCGCCTCGCTTTCCGGTCTATCGAATATCGATTCGGTAGCGCTACAAACAGGAGATACGGTGCTGGTCACGGCACAAACGGACGCCAAGACCAACGGCGTGTATATCGCGGCGGCTGGCGTCTGGGCGCGGGCGGTGAACGCGGACGAAAGTGCCGATCTGCCCCCCGGCACATCGTGGTTCATCAAGGAAGGCACGGCATATCGCGGCAGCTTGTGGCGATTGCAGAATTCCGAAGCACCCGTGATCAACGGCAGCAACCTGGTCATTTCACTCTTCCGCGAGCCGGTCAAAGCAGCCGCGACCGGCAATCTTGTGGTTGCCGGGCTGCAAACCGTTGATGGCGTCTTGCTGGCAGAAGGTGACCGTGTCCTGCTCACAGGACAAACCGATGCCAAGCAAAACGGTGTCTACACGGCCAGCACCGGAGCGTGGGGCCGAGCCGCGTTGGAGAATACAACGGCCGGAATGAAGGACGGCGCCACATGGTTCTCCACGAGCGGTGCGGGCAACTACTGGCGTCTCACCGGGGATGTTACGCCGGGCACCAGCAACATCGCCATCAGTGCCCTCGCATTCCCGTCGAATAATCTCTATTTCGCCACGGTGACGACACAAGTATGGAAACTGGCCGACAGCGTTACCACGGCAAATCAGATCGCCCGCATGAAGACAACCACTCGCGCGATGAACCAGCTTGATCCCGTCGTCAGGCATGCCGTATGCCTTGCCGGCAATACCTGTCCGGCCAACAATCCGGATGGTCAATCATGCGGTGGCGTCGAAACCGACGGATTCCGCTATTGCTACACTGGTCAGAAGCCCAATCTGTACGACAGCAAGAAGATATTCGACATCCGGAGTGCCACATCCTGCGGCAGCAATGTGAGTTGCTCCGGCAACCAGTTCTGCGGCATCGACAATGTCTGCTATCAACCCGCATTCCGCACGACGCGACTTGGCTTTACCACCAGCCAGAGCACGGCAAGCCAGGTCGTCAGCATCAGCGACTTCTTTTCCACGTGGCTGCCGTGAAAATCGCCGCTCCGCCAGCGCCGACTTTCGCGCACAATGTGTATCTCTAAAGAGCAAATTGGTCAGCCGCTGCATCGCTTTGGAGCAAGACAACCATGAACGACACCAATCGCATTACCCTGGAACCAGGAAAAAGAGGCGGACGCCCCTGCATCCGCGGACTCAGAATCACCGTTTATGACATTCTCGCGATGCTCGCCGAGGGCTTGGCGGAGAGCGAGATACTGGAAGACTTCCCGGAACTGGAAGTAGCCGATATACGAGCCAGCCTCGCCTACGCAGCCACTCGG
>JBIKUM010000442.1:0-3684 GCA_044347585.1 Terrimicrobiaceae bacterium | reverse complement strand
TGAAGCCAATAAATGGTCGTGTCCTTTCGGCAACAGTGCATGCGTCTGAATGCTGCGGCCTGATAACTTGATTGCCATCTAAGGAGGCGATCAATGAACAATGGTAGTGGCAAGGATTTACTGGTGGAGTTGGAGCAGGTTCGAGAAGAGCTGGCGGCATGGCGGGCGAATCCCGCAAAAGGGAAGGCCATCCCCGACTCGGTATGGCTCAAGGCGGTCTGTGCAGCGAAGCATCACGGTGTGAATCCGGTGAGCAAGGCACTTGGGCTGGATTACACTTACCTGAAAAAACGCGTTACGGGTGGTGGGCGCAAGCGTCGGAGTTCTGGCTTGGTGCCCGCTTTCGTAGAGGTAAAGCCTGAAACGTCATCGGCGGAGCTTGCCTGTGTTATCGAACTGGAGAAGGGCAGCGGGACCCGGATGAGGATCTGTGTAAAGTCGGGCAGTTCCGTGGATTGGTGCCGGATTAAAGAAGCCTTTCTGGGGGCATAGCTCGACATGCTCTCAGTGACACCGCAGATGCGGATTCTTGTGGCTGTGGAGGCGATAGACTTTCGCAACGGAATAGACGGACTAGCGGGGGTGTGCCGGAACCAGTTTCAGAAGGATCCCCTTGCCGGCTGCATGTTTGTATTCCGGAACCGCAGAGGGACCTCGATCAAGGTTCTGGTCTATGATGGGCAAGGGTTTTGGTTGTGCCAGAAACGGTTGTCAACGGGGCGTTTTCGCTGGTGGCCAAAGAGTGGTGCGGAGGCGCTGAAGAAAATGGAGGCCCGGGAGTTACAACTGCTGTTATGGAACGGAGACCCTGGCAGTGCCGCCATGAGTCCATTGTGGAGGAAACTGGAGTAACGGAACGCTGGAAAATAACTGAAGAAAAAACGTGCGTTCCATTTGTTGGTCTGCTACGTTTCTTTGCATGGAAGAGGTATTTCGATATCGCAGTCGTTCTCTGAGCCGTGAAGACATTGCCGGTTTGCGCGATCTGATTGCGCAACATCCGCAGGCCAGTCGGCGTCGGCTTTCCGCCCTTGTGTGCGAGGCCTGGGGGTGGAAGCAGAGCAACGGCGCCTTATGCGACATGATCTGCAGGAGTCTGATGCTTGCCCTGCACCGGGCCGGGCACATTGAATTGCCGACGCAGAGATATTCACCGCCAAACTCACTTGCGAAACGCCGTAAGCCGGCCACGGATTTTGAAGTGGATCAGAGCCCGATAGAATGCGGGTTTAAGGAGTTGCCGCCTCTGACAATCCAACAGGTGCGGCGCACCGATGCGGAGAATTTATTCAATGGGTTGATCGAGCGATTCCATTATCTCGGTTATGCCCACCCCGTGGGGGAGCAACTCAAGCAAATCATCTATGCCGGGGAACGGCCCGTAGCCTGCCTGGGGTGGAGTTCAATACCCTGGCACATTGGGCCGCGAGACAAATTTATTGGCTGGTCTCCGGCGGTGCGGCGGAAGAATTTGCATCTGGCGGCCTACAACACCCGATTCCTCATTCTGCCGTGGGTTAAAGTCAAGCATCTGGCCAGTCATATACTGGGGCTGGCCATGCGTACGATCAGCGATGACTGGCAGCGGGCCTACAACCACCCCGTCTATTACCTTGAGAGTTTCGTGGATACCGAGCGCTTCGTCGGCACCTGCTACAAGGCGGCAAACTGGAAATGCCTGGGCCAGACAACCGGACGAGGAATCAAAGATAAAAAGAATATTGTGACGCTGTCGCTTAAGGATGTGCTGGGCTATCCGCTCACCCGGGATTTTCGCGAGAAGCTGTGCGGGGACACCGTTCCGTGAAAGGGGTCAAACCGCTGGAACTGGATGAAGCTCAATTAGGCGAGCTCCAGCGAAAGCTGGACAAGCGGGAACTCTCCGACGCCGATTGCGAACAACTCAAAAGCCTTATCGACTTGCTTCGTTTTTTAGGCACGCACTACCAGCAGGCGAAGATCTCCATGCAGCGGGTGCTTAAGATGATCTTCGGAAGCCGCACGGAAAAGACGGACACGGTTTTGAAGCGCAATCCCAAGCAGGAGGCGAACCCTGCCGGGGTAAAGCCGAAGCGAAAAGGACATGGGCGATTGGGCGCGGATCGCTATCCCGGCGCACAAAGAGTTCACATTGCGCATGAACTGCTGCGCCCCGGCCAGCCATGTCCTGATTGCGAGAAAGGACTTCTCCGGGATATCAAGCGCCCCTCCGTCGTGTTGCGGTTTTGCGCACAACCCGTGATCAAGGCAACGGCTTATGTGCTTGAGCAACTGCGGTGCGCACTGTGCGGAAAAACCTTTACGGCAAGCCCGCCCGCCGAAGCGGGCAAAGAAAAATACGATGGGAATGTGGCTCCGATGCTTGCCGTGCTTCGATATGGCTTTGGAATGCCGCTGAACCGGATCAAGGATCTCCAGGACATGTTCGGCGTTCCCTTGCCACTGGGCACTCAATGGGAACAAGTCAAAGCCTGTTATGACGAGCTCAGTCCTGTGATCGCAACGGAATTGGTGAAACAGGCAGCCACGGGAAGCGTGCTTCACAATGATGATACCACGGGGCGGGTGCTGGAGCTTGAAAAGGATATCCGGGCCCGTAAAGCAGAGGCCAAGCCCGGAGAAAAACTGCGTACCGGGGTATTCACCACCGGCGTGGTCTCCGTTACCGACGCTGGCAGGATCGCCCTGTACACCACAGGCCCGCAACATGCCGGGGAAAACCTTCAGGATGTTCTCGACCACCGTCCCGCCCACCTGCCCGCCCCTATCCAGATGTGTGACGGTCTCAGTCGCAATGAGCCCCAAAGCGAAACCCTCAAGGCCAACTGTAATAGCCATGGCAGACGTGAGTTTGTTGAAATTTCCGACCACTTCCCGGCGGAATGCGAACAGGTTCTGGAGACCATTAAGCTCGTCTACAAAAACGAGATCGACACGGTGAAACAGAAAATGACCCCAGACCAGAGGCTTTTGCATCATCAGCAAAACAGCGCGCAGCCCATGGAAACGATGAGAGTTTGGATGGAACAGAAACTCAACGGAACCCAGATCGAACCTAACAGTGATCTTGGTGCAGCCTTCAAATACGTCCTGAAACGGTGGGATAAGTTGACGCTGTTTTTACGCCAGGCGGGAGCCCCACTCGACAACAATCTTTGTGAGCGAATTTTGAAAACCTCAATCCGCCACCGCGACAACTCCCTGTTTTACAAAACGATGATAGGGGCGAAAGTCGGCGATTTCTTCATGAGCATCATCCAAACCTGTCGCCTTTGCGGGAAAGACCCCTTCGATTACCTCTCCACCCTCAGGCGGCATGCCGGAAAACTTCCGGAAAATCCATCCGCTTGGATGCCTTGGAATTATCAGGCAACAGCCGCCGGTCCGCCAGCCACCTGAAATAACCCGCATCTATACCGTCACGCCGCTATTTCTGACGTGTCGCCACCGAAAAATGCCGCAATGCACCGTTGCCGAAAGGACACAATCCACCACCATGTTCCTGACTCAGTCGGTTTTCCCTCAGGTAATGAATAGGTGACGGTTGTTGAGGGAATGAAATTAAGAATTATTAGAAAAAGTGCGATGAAGAGTAAAATGCCTCTCAGATTTGGCTTTATCCACGTGGTGTTCATGATTCTTCTTTGGCTGAGTACTTTATTAACTTTCCAGTCCTATACATGC
>JBIKUM010000035.1:0-13766 GCA_044347585.1 Terrimicrobiaceae bacterium | reverse complement strand
CCAAGCAGATCGTGGACTATGGGCCGATCGGCGAGGGCCAGGGCTGCGGCATCCATTTCGCCATCGCCGATCTCAACGGTGATGGGCGTCCCGAGATCATCGCGCCGGGCAAAGAAGGCCTCTATGTCTTCTTCAACGAAGGAAGCGAGTAACTCCCAGTTTCACAAACCTTCCACCCACTGAATCCCTATGGCTAAAATCGCAATGATAGGTGCAGGAAGCCTCGTCTTCTGCAAAACCCTGATGTCGGATTTCCTCGCCACCCCCGCGCTCGCGGGGAGCGAATACCGCCTGATGGCGAAGACCCACACCCGTCTGGACAAGATGGAGGCGTTCGTGAACCGGATGATCAAGGACAACGGCGTTAATGCCAGCGTCGTCGCCACCACCGACCGGCGCGAGGCCCTGAAGGACGCCGACTATGTCGTCGTCATGATCCAGGCCGGTGGAGTCGAGGAGTTCCGTCAGGATTACGAGATCCCGCTCAAATACGGCGTGGATCAGTGCATCGGCGATACCATGGGGCCGGGCGGCGTCTTCCGCGCGCTGCGCCATATCCCGGCGCTGCTGGAGATCGCGAACGACATGCGAGAGCTTTGTCCGAAGGCGATTCTCTTCAACTACGCCAACCCGATGGCGATGTGCTGCTGGGCGCTGGGACGCGTGGAGGGGCTCCGGTTTGTCGGGCTCTGCCACGGCGTGCAGACGACGATGGACCTCATCGCCAGCTATACGGGCGTTCCCAAGGAGGAGATCGATTACCTCTGCGCCGGCATCAACCACATGGGCTGGTTTCTGCGCCTCGAAAACAAGGGCCACGACCTCTACCCGCTGCTCAAGGAGAACTTCGAGAAACCCGGTTACTATGTGAACGAGAAGGTCCGCGCCGAGGTGATGCGGCACTTCGGCTACTTCATGACCGAGAGCACCGGGCACCTCTCAGAGTATCTCCCCTACTTCCGTAAAAACAAAAAGGCGCTCGATCTCTACTGCGACGAGCCGGCCTTCGGCGGGGAGTCGGGAGCCTATTACAAATACTGCGCCATGCTGGCCGAGAAGTTCGCCAAGACCGATCCGCTCTCGATCGAGTCGACGGAGCTCGGGCCGCGCAGCGCGGAGTATTGCTCCCACATCATCGAGGCCATGGAAACCGGGGTTCCCTTCCGATTCAACGGCAACATCCGCAACGACGGCTACATCAGCAACCTGCCACAGGGCTGCTGCGTGGAGGTGCCAATCTATGCGGACCGCACAGGGCTGAATGCCACGGTGGTCGGCAACCTGCCCGTCCAGTGCGCCGCTCTCAACATGAGCAATGTCCAGGTCCAGGGCCTGGTGGTGGAGGCCAGCTTCTCGGGCGATCCGGAACTGGTGATGAACGCCGTGGCCATGGACCCGTTGACCGCCTCCGTGATGACGCTTCATGAAATCCGCGAGATGGTCGCCGAAATGCTCGCTGCCGAGGCAGCCTGGCTCCCTCAGTTCGCAGGCAAGAAACTCCGCTCCGTCCCGACCATTAGCATCCCGAAGGATGTTCAACGCGCCGAGGTGCCGGTTGATCCCGCCCTCGCCATCGCCAACCGGTTCATGAAACTCGCGGGAGCTTGAGGTCGAGACTCGAAATGTCGGAGTTCCTAGAACTTCACCAGCACGCCCCAGTCGGCCTGATCCGTGGTTTTGGTGGAGAGTCCTGTAATGGCAGTTACGCCGGAGCCGGCGTTGTCCGTCTGGTCCCAGCCGGTGCCGTAGATGAGATACGAGCTGCTCTCTGATGGTTTGTAGCAGAGCGGCTTGCCGGTGAGCGGGTCTGTGGGGATCGATGCCAGAAAGGCTGGCACGAGGTCTTCAAGGGTTGCGGGCAGACGCCCGTGGGCCATGCGGTAGCGCTCGACCGCGCAGGCGGTGGCGAGGCTTCGGAGGATTGTCTGGGTGGCTGCAATCCGCTGAGCCACACTGATAAGATCTGGCAGCGCCCTGTAGTATAAAGGATTCAGAATCTTATTCCAAACGGAGGAACCGGCACGCGCTGCCTCGATCTCTGCCAGGGTTGACGGAAGTTCTGCGGGGTGCTTCACGGCATCGATGTATCGCTGGATGGTGCTGATGTATGCGGCTTTATCTTTGTTTACCCATCCCGCAGGCCAGATTGCCCATGCGGCCCGGAGAGCCTTTTTTTGAAGTCTCACTGTGCCGGTGTCGGGCAGTTCCTGCAGCGTCAATAGATCTGTTCTGGAAACATCGAATTGGAGAAGCGATGCTCTTTCCCCGCGAAGACCGTCGGAAAGGCGTGCCAGCAGATCGATGCGGGAGAGTTCGCTGGAAAGATCTGCCAATTGAGCATCGGTCCATGCGTGACGCTCCAGACCATCGTTAATCACCTGAGATGCCCGGTCCGAGATGCTGCTTTCAACAAGAAGCGAAATGAGAAATGGACTGGATCCGGCGGCGCGAGCCAGAGCCAGAATCGTCTGGACATCTTGAAAGGCATTTTCCGGGCGACCAGCCGCCAGTTCGGCCTGCGCCCGTCCTTGCAGGACCTTGGAGGTATTCGCCATCGCTGAAAGGTGGGGCAGGGGCGTCTCGAAACCTTTTGAGTAATTAAGAGGCCAACAAACCCCCGGTCGGCGGACCGCTTGGGCGACTTCCTGAAGCAGCGGGGCTGAGGGGGCCAGACTCTTTAAAACCAATTCCCCTGCGTCCTGATCGTCGCCTTTGAAATCGGAATTCAAGAACCTTGCTGTGAAATGGATCGTGCTCTCGCCTGACTCAGGTTTTCCAGCGATTTTTTTCCAAGGCACATCCAGCTTTCCAAGTCGCGAATCCTTTGCGGAAACAAAGACTTCCTGAAAGACCGGTGCGGCGGCCGCGTTGTCGGCATCAGGCACCGGGGGCGGCACGAGTTCTTCGAATCGTGTGGGCTCGTTCTTTTCCCGGAGCATGGCCAGGGCGGCGCTCAGCTTTCTTGCCCCCCACCAGTTCGTCCATGAAAAGAACAAGGTGACAATGGAGATCAATGTGACAACGGCGAATAGGAGGCCTTTTGTCCATCCGCCTCGCCGGTCGCATTCCTCGTAACGCCCAAATTTCCATGGCAATATCACTGCGGTGACCGCAAGAATACCGAGAAAAATCAGCGCGGCCTGCCAGGGCGTTATCGTGCGGGAGAAGACCATGCCTCCCAAAGCAAAAGAGATGGGAAATCCGATCACGACGTGCAGCACCGCCTGCAGGTAGAAACCGACATATCGCAGGTGTGCATGGCAGTTTCCACATTCTCTTGTCGGGCCGGGCCACAGGACCCAAGACTTAAACGGAGCAACGCGTTGATGGCATTTGGGGCATTTCATATATTTATTGGTTTTGGGAATCTTCTAAGTTGCAGGTTGGGATGCCTGGGGAGTGGCCTTTGGCAGGCGAAAATACAATTCCATCTGAAGCGGGTGCTGGTTCGGAGAGTCATCCATCTCCTGAGGAAATTGTCCGGTCGCGACGATGCACTTGAGCGTTGCGGCTCGCGCCAGATACGCCTCGCGGTCGAAGGGCAGAGTCCCAGTTGGAACATCCGGCGTGGTGGTCCGGAAAAGAACGATCAACATCCAGCACACAGCCAGCGAAGCCCATGTGACCCGTGGAGCCCAGGCGATGGGCTCCGCGTTTTGTCGTGCGGCCTGCAGAATCCGGTGCTTCAACCCGGCTGGCAGCTCCTGCGGGTGGGCCCGGCGGAGAAGGGATTCGATTTCCTCGTTGTTCATGTTTCATCCTCCAGACGCATGGCGTCGCGCAATTTGTCTAATGCGTAGCGATATCTGCTCGCGGCGGTGTTTGCCGGGATGCCGAGGATGCCGGCGATCTGCCGGAAGGTCCTCTGCTCCCATGTCTTCAGATGCACCACCACGCGCTGCTCCTCCGGCAGGGCAGCCAAGTGTTCGAGCAACTCCGCGATTTTCTCATCCTCGCCGGGCTTAGGTCGGAAGCCGGCCTGCGCTTCCAAAGCGAAGTTTTCCAGCATCTGCCGCCGGGTCGCATCGCGGCGCACGACATCCACATGGGCACGGTAGATGCACCGCAACACAAAGGAGCGCGGGTTCAGAATGGTAAACCTCGGACGCCTGGCCAAGCGCAGGAAGACGCTCTGCACCAGATCCTGCGCCGCGTCGGAATCCTGCGTCAATTGCAGCGCAAACGCATAGCCCGCGGGAGCGAATTCGTCGTAAAGGGATTCCAATTCTCGAAGGTCCATGAATGGCAGTCTGACAACCAGACGCGATGGTAATGGGATTTGTCTATCCAGCGGGAACCTTTTCATCACGGGCTTGCGAATCGACCGAACTCGGGCCAAGCAGCGCGGAGTCAAAAGTTCCGCGCAAGGGTGCCGTGTTGTCGCTGAAAGAAAACCGGGACATGGTTGCAGGGATTCGGCGGGCCGAGGTTCCGCTGGATCCGGCGCTGGCCATCGCCAACCGTTTTATGAAGCTGGCCGTCGAAAAGGGCCTCGCCTCTGCAGAGGTCTTGTAACGATGAAGCGTGGTGAGTAGTAGACCGAAATATCAGAATTTTGCTTTTCTGGTGAGCTGTCTGCGACTCGCATGCGCTCGCCGAGCACTTGCGGCGTTACGCAGCGAGTAGTCTTTTTGTTCGGCAGCCATAGACACTCCGCTACAGAACAATCGCCATGCGAGATGAGTTGGCCATTTGCAGCGGAGGGCCGGCTGTGATTGAAATTTGGGTCAGACGAGGACGCTGACCCTCCCAGGATTCGATGCGCGCTGCCGCGCGGACTTCTTTTTTGATTTGCTGGAGTTGGCAAGCACCGGAAAAAATACATTGTTTGAAGCATTATTGTTGACAGGCATAATTATTTCGGGGAATTTGCGCAGGTGAGGTTGGCTTTTACAAATCGGGTTCGGGAGTTGGAGGCCCTGGATGCCTCGGCCCGCGTGGGTGGATTAGTGGTGCTGTTTGGGCGGCGGCGTGTGGGAAAGACACGCTTGCTCACGCATTGGTTGGAAAAACGGAGCGGGGTTTATAGTCAGGCTATCGAAGCGGCCGTGCCGATGCAGATCGAGCAAACCGTGCGCGATATCGGCTCCGCCCTTCCTGCAGGGATCCAACCGAAGACTTGGATGGAGTTTTTTGAACTTCTGCGTTACGGACCGGCGGGAACCGTGCTGTGTTTGGATGAATTTCCCTATCTGGTGGCCTCAGACGCTTCGTTGCCGAGTGTGGTGCAGCGTTGGTTGGACCATCACAGGCCGGAGGGATTCACGCTGGTGCTATCGGGATCGAGCACGGGGGCGATGAACGATTGTTTCCTGAACCGTGCGGCGCCGCTCTACCAGAGGGCGCGCAAGGTCATTCACTTGGAGCCGATGGATTATCCCGCATTCTGCAGGGCGTGTGGGTTGGAGTCGGCGTCGATAGATTCCTTCATCCGCTACGCGCTGGTGGGCGGCATTCCGAAATACTGGGAATTTGTGGAGGCGGGTGCTTCAGCGCTGGATTTGGCGGAGGAGCTGTTTTTTGGCCGATCTGCGTTTCTGGAAGACGAGCCGTTGTGCATTCTCCGCGAGGAGCGGATCGCCGGCCTCACGCCGCTGTCGGTTTTGGAAGCGGTGGGCAGGGGCGCGGGGAAGACCTCGGAAATCGCAGCTCGGCTGGGAACCGCACAAACGAATCTGGGGCGGACATTCCAACAACTGCTCGATGCGTCTTTGCTGGACCGGGAGATTCCTTTCGGCGAGAGCCTTCGCACCACAAAGAAAACCCACTATCGGATCGGCGACCCGGCTTTGAGATTCTGGTTCCGCGTTTACTCGCCGCAGCGAACCGCATGGCGCCGATTGGGAATGGAAGATAAAATCAAACTCCTTCATGACCATGCGGCCACGGTCTTCGAGGATTACTGCCGCTCGCATCATCCCGATGCAGCGAGGTATTGGGATGCTGGTGCCGAGTTCGACTTCATCCGAAAAGAGGGCGATGGAGTTGTGGTGTCGGAAGTGAAATTCAAAAAACTCAGTGCCACAGAAAAGACCGGGCTGAAAAACCAACTCGCTGAAAAATGGAAGTCCAGCGCCGCTTCACACAAGCATCCCCGGGCGACATTTGAAATTCTCGACGCCTCAGAACTTGCAGCAAAGTTCACAGCAACAGGTGGTGCGGCGTTGTGAGAAAATGAATCGCCGCGATTGAAATTTGGGTGAGGCGAGAAAGCAAAAGCGCGACCGCTGCGGAAGCTTCGCGACGATGGGCAGGGCGTGCTTATTGCCAGAAGGGCTCCCAGAGCGAGAGACGCCGCACACTTGGTCGGACGAAATGCCAGTATCGCAAATCCCGCTTTTCGTTCAGCGCTCGACAAGTATCTGATGCTACTTGAAGCGGATATCCTGGACGGGAACATCGAGGAACTTTTCAGCGATCAATCGGCCAACGATTGAAAGCTACCCCTCGTAAAATGTGGAGCCAGAGATTGGCGCTTGGCCTTCTAGAATTTTCTCAATCTTTTGCGCACCGAAGCCTCGAAATTGCTCACATTGAAGCTTGGGAAAACGCGGTCCTTGATCGAATTCCAGAGCTGGGTGTGTTCAAGCGGAAGAAGATCATGTTGGTTGGTCTCCCCGCTGAAGCCGACCTTGCAAAGGCGGCACATGTAGCGGGCTATGGCGACCACCGACACAAGCTCGAAGTCCTCGGTTGCCTCCTCCGGTTCTTCCACCCAACGGATGACATTTTTGCAGCTGGTTGGAATGCTTTTCTTTTCGACAAACTGGATAGCCATCTGGCGGGAGGAAATCCCCATGTGGAGTATCTCCGATTCCCCAATCGATACATTATGCTGTTGAGCATGGAGATAAACGGGGATGTAGCCCGCCGGTTGGACGCGCAGGAAAAGCAGCTTCCCGATGTCGTGAAGCAGGGCTCCCAAAAACGCGGCGTTTTCGATGTTTAA
The DNA here is from genome assembly GCA_044347585.1 of Terrimicrobiaceae bacterium. Classification (GTDB taxonomy): domain Bacteria; phylum Verrucomicrobiota; class Verrucomicrobiia; order Chthoniobacterales; family Terrimicrobiaceae; genus UBA967. The sequence continues at coordinate 6,817 of JBIKUM010000035.1, read as the reverse complement.
AAGCTCCATCTCTTCGCAGGTGAACCGGGCTATGTTGGCCGTTGCGAGCAGGAACTTGAGGTGGCTGGCCCAATTTGCATCCTCGTTGAGATACATGAAACTCTCGCAGCAGCGCGGAAACCCCTTGGCTACTACGCTGAGCCGTTTTTCTCCCAGAAAGTTCACGCACATCCGGGCGTCCTCAATAAAAGACTCGAAATCCTTCTTCTTGGCCTGACGCACCGCATTGGCATTCTGGAGCATCTGGAAGGCCAGCCCGGGATCGTGTTCCGCCAAATCCATCAGCGGATGCAACGAAGTTACCATACCCCCGGTCGCCAGCGCAAAGGCGGCGGCCGCCGACCCGACCACCGGGCAGCCTTTCAGCGCCGCGATCTCCCTCTTGAGTTTCGCCTCGGAAACCACCGGAAAGGTTTGGCTGTCGATCATTTTGTTCCAATGCTCGATACTTTCCGCCTCCCGTTTGGCATCCTCCGAGTCCTTTTCATCATTTCTCTGGAAGCCCTTCGGAACCCTCTCCCCCATCTTGCGCACGCCCTCGCTGGCGGTTTTACTCCATGCGGAAATGTCGATCTCGCCAGCGCGCTTCTTGATGCTGTCCATCGAACGCTGCTCGGCGAGGGCCTGCACCGCCTGTTTCATTTGAGGCGATTGAAGAGTGACCCGCGTGAAGGCGTCTTTTTCCATGCGCATCATTCGGGTGTCAGCCTGAGCAATAATCGTGGCGCTGCGCGGCGCGTTCTTGATCAAGGCCATCTCTCCAACAATGTCGCCGTCCCCGATCTCGGCGATTTTTTTCGGCTCCGGATCATCCTCCATCGCGACGTAAATCCCGAGACTCCCTTGATCGATCAGATACATCGCATCGCCGTCATCGCCCTGCTTGAAAAGGGTGGCACCTTCGTCAATTTCGTAATCCCGCAGGTAGGGAATGAGGGCATGCACCTCGTGCGGCGGCAAGGAGCGAAGCAAAGCATTTTGAGCCAGTCGATCCAGCACGGCACTCGCCTGCTTGGCTTTCCGATCCAGCTTGTAGATATCCGCGCGGTAACTGCAAAGAAGCGCGTAATACCCGAGATAGGCTGCAAACTCCTTGAATTCTTCCCAATCGGATTCCTTCGCGAAAGAAGCCAGAAACTTCAGATACTCCTCCAAGCCTGGCACGGCCGCCTCCCGAATCTTTCCGCGAAAACCGGAGATTTCTGAGAGAATCTTCTCTTTTTCTACCTCCGCGAGTTCGATCTTCAAATCCTTGTAGGTTTGCGCAGCGGATTGAATGACGGGCGCGAGTTCGTCCAAAGCCGCCCCTCGTTGATCCAATGAGCAAAGTGTGCGCCGGCAAAACGCGTCGTCCGGCTCAAAAAAAGACCAATACCAAGCCTTACCCTCAAGCTTTGCGATTTCGTCCTCAATCGACTCTTGGAGATAGGGCTTTCGATGAAAACTTTGCACGCCCAAGTCGTAGGCTTCTTGGATTTCCGCATGCGTCGTTTTGGACGCATAAAAAACGACCGGCACATGTTGAAAGAAATAGTCCTCTCGGAGGGTCCGGAGAAAGCCCAGTCCGGTGGAGTCTTGGAGCTTAAGTTCGATAAAAATCAAATCCACCAGGATATTCTCACGCAAAAAAACCATCGCATCGTGGGCATTCGAAACGGAGGCGCTCCGGTGGTCATCACGGGCCAAAAATCCCTTCAGCGCCAAGAAGGCGTTGTCATCAGGATCAACTAATAAAATGTTGGCCATCGTTAGACATAAAAAACAAACCTTTTTCCCTTTGTTTTTATGACTGGGAGCACATCAAAAAATCCTTTCAGCGCCAATAAGGCGATGACTTTTGGGTCTAGGAAAAAAGCCATTGTTGACAGTTGGACGTAAAATCCAAGCTTAATTTGCCAATTTTTGTGACTATTCCGGTGCCTACGCCCAAAGGAGAATTGTGACAATTTCGTAACAGAGGCTCCGAGGTTTAACGCCATGCAGTTAATTGGGCTTTTTTGAAAAGAGAAAAACCCGCAGGTTTATCCCTCGCCGATTTCGATTTTAAGGGCTTCGGCGATACGGTCGGCGTGGGTGTCGATGAGTTCCTGTTCGCGGCCTTCGATGAGGAGGCGGACTTTGGGTTCGGTGCCGGAGTAGCGGAGCAGGACGCGGCCTTTGCCATTGAGTGAAGACTCGGCTTCGGCGAGGAGAGTTTGGATTTGCGGCAGGGTCTCGAGTGGCGGCTTGTCTTTGACGCGGAGGTTGCGCTGGGCCTGAGGATATTTTTTGAGAACTTTTTTGAGTTCGCTAAGCGGTTTGCCGGTTTCGATCATGACGCGCAGGATCTGGAGTGCGCTGACGATGCCGTCGCCTGTGGTGGCGTAGTCGCGGAAGATCATGTGTCCGCTCTGCTCGCCGCCGACATTGTGTCCATCGCGGAGCATGGCTTCGATGACATAGCGGTCGCCGACTTTGGTGCGGAGGATTTTTCCACCGTTGGCTTCGAGGGTTTCATCGAGGCCGAAGTTGCTCATGACGGTGGAAACCAAAGTGCCTCCCTCTAGGCAGCCGCGCTTGAGATAATCAACTGCCGCGATAGCCATGATCTCGTCGCCGTCGACCAGCTCACCATTTTCGTCACAGAGCAGGACGCGGTCTGCATCGCCATCGTGTGTGATGCCTATGTGCGCCTTGCACTCGCGGGTGAGCTTTTGGATTTGCTCCGGATGGGTGCTGCCGCAGTGGGTGTTGATGTTTGTGCCGTTCGGGTGGTTGTTGATCACGACCAGGTCGGCACCGAGTTCACGGAGGATGCAGGGACTGGTCTTGTAGGCGGCGCCGTTCGCGCAATCGAGCGCGATGCGGAGCGATTCGAGCGTGAGGTGGCGGGGAAAGCTCTGCTTGGCGAATTCAACATAGCGGCCGAGCGCGTCGTCGATGCGGAGGGCCTTGCCGATTTTTGTGGCGGTCGGTCGAATGTTTTCGATCTCTCCGCTGAAGACGAGATGCTCGATGCGCGCTTCGATTTCATCGTCGAGTTTGAAGCCATCATGACGGAAAAATTTGATGCCGTTGTCCTCGTAAGGATTGTGGGAGGCTGAAAGGACGATGCCCGCATCGGCGCGCAGCGAGCGGGTGATATAGGCCACGCCGGGCGTTGGCAAGGGGCCGATGAGGAGGGCGTCGGCGCCGAGCGAGGTCAGGCCGGCGACGATGGCATTTTCCAGCATGTAACCGGAGAGTCGGGTGTCCTTGCCGATGACGACTCTCAAGCGACCGCTGCGCGAGGAAGAGCGGGCTTCCGCAAAGACATGGGCGGCGGCGCGGCCGAGTTTCAGCGCGGTCTCGGCTGTGACAGGTTCGATATTTGCGACGCCACGGACGCCGTCGGTTCCGAAAAGTTTGCGATTGTTGCTCATTTTGTGATTCGGTTTCCTGGTTACTGAAGCTGGGCGGTGGAGGGCTTCAGGAGGTCAAGCCGGACGGGATTCCGACTGACGTTCTGCTTGATGAGAAACCAAAGGGCGAAGGCCAGAAGAAGGCTTGTGAGTTTGATTTTCCAATTGTTGAGAAGGATCGCTTTCATACTTTTCGTCTAAAAGAAGCTGGCTGAGCCGCTGGCGGAATTTTTCCACGCTTAAATTTCGTTCGATTTTGCCGCCGTGACAAATGGAAACCTGCCCGGTTTCCTCCGAGACCACGAGCGAAACGGCATCCGATTCGTCACCCAGACCAAGCCCCGCGCGGTGGCGCAGGCCGAGATTCCGGTCGAGATCTTCGCGCTGGGTGAGGGGGAAAATGCACGCCGCAGCCACGATGCGATCACCGCTGACGATCATGCCGCCATCGTGCAGAACGGTCTTGGGATGAAAAACAGTGAGGGCGAGTTCTTTTGAAAACTTCGCATCCAGCGCGACGCCGGTTTCCACGATGGTTTTCAGACTGATTTCGCGCTCGATAGCGATAAGGGCGCCGAATCCTTTGCTGGAAAGTTCGAAAACGGCATCCGTGATGAGCTCGATGGTCTCGGACTCCTGGGAGGCGGATGTAAAAAAACGGTGACTCCCGAGTTCCGTGAGCGCGCGACGCAATTCGGGCTGGAAAATGACGACCAGCGCGATGGCCAGGAAGACAGAAATGCTCCGCAAAAGCCAGCCGATGACCTCAAGGTTTAGCAACTGGGAAACCAGCGTGAGCGTAAGGAAAACCAGAGCCAGACCGAGCAGAATCCGCGCCCCGTGGGTTCCTCGTAAGTAGAGGTAAATGTAGTAGATGACCGCAGCGAGAATCACTATCTCGATGCCGGAGGTCCACTGCTCCTGCAAAAAAGCCACGGCCTGCTCAAACATAGCCCAATATCGCCTCGGTCATCCGAAGCGCCTCCGTGTGGGGTTTGACATCGTGGACGCGCAGGAGTCGCGCTCCGCGCTCCCGGCAGAGCGAGGTGAGAACCACGCCTGGCCAGAAGCGGTCATCCATCGCAGATGATCCCGCAAGCCAGCCAAGAAAGGATTTGCGGGAGGCTCCGACGAGGAGCGGACGCCCAAACTCAAGGAACGCGGAAAGCTCCGCCAGCAGCCTGCGATTGTGCTCGGGCGTTTTTCCAAATCCAATTCCTGGGTCGAGTGCAATGCGCATCGGGTCGATGCCGCAAGCTACCGAGCGCTCGAGGGCCTGTCGAAAAAAATTCCCCACTTCCTCGACGACATCATCGTATGTCGGCGCGACTTGCATCGTGCGCGGTTGGCCCTGCATGTGCATGATGACCACTCCCGCGCTGGTAGATGCCGCGAGCGCCGGCATGTCGGGATCCCCACGCAGACCGGTGACATCGTTGATGATATCCGCTCCGGCATCCAACGCCGCCCGGGCCACAGCGGCCTTGGAGGTATCGATTGATAGCAGAACCTGACTTTCGCGTCGCAGGGCTTGAATGATCGGCAGCACGCGCCGGATTTCCTCATCCGCCTCAACGCTCTGCGCGCCGGGGCGCGTGGACTCGCCGCCGATATCGAGGATTTCGGCGCCCTCGGCCACCATTTGCAGACCGTGCGCCAAGGCAGCTTGGGGATCCAAAAACGAACCGCCATCCGAGAAGGAATCCGGCGTGGCGTTGATGATGCCCATCACCCGTGCGCGCCGCGAGAGGTCGATTTCGCGATCGCGGATTTTCCAGATCACTTTTTGAGGCGGATGGAAGCGGAGCGGCCGTGGGCGTCGAGGCCCTCGATGGCGCTGAAGGTTTCAATATGGGGCAGGGAGGCGCGCAGGGAGTCCTCGTCGAACATGACGACGCTGGTGCGGCGCTGGAACTGATCCGCAGTGAGGCCGGCGAAGGACCGGCCGGCCCCGCCTGTGGGAAGCTCATGACTCGGCCCCGCCAAAAAGTCACCTCCGACTACCGGCGACAGGCCGCCGAGAAAGATCGCTCCCGAGGTGCGGAGTTGCAGGGCGATTTCGCCCGGTGCCTCGGTGGCGATGGCAACATGCTCGGAGGCGTATTCGTTTGCGATGCGGATGGCGTCCTCCATGTCCTCGACAAGGATGAGCTTGGTGTTTTTAAGCGCCTTGGCGAGTTCGGCGGGACGCTTGGAAAGCTTCGTCTGTTTTTCAACGGCCTTTTCGACGCCGGTGAGGATTTTTTCGGAATCCGTGACCAGAATCGCTTGGCTGCCGTGGCCGTGCTCGGCCTGCGCCAAAAGATCAGCTGCGACCCAGTCGGGCTTGGCTGTCTTGTCGGCGATCACAAGCACCTCACTCGGGCCGGGCAAGAGGTCGATGGCGACTTTGCCGAAGACTTGGCGCTTGGCTTCGACGACATAGGAATTGCCTGGGCCGAAAATTTTCTGCACGGGAAGAATCGTCTTTGTGCCATGCGCCAGTGCGGCGATCGCTTGCGCTCCGCCGACGCGATAAATCTCAGTCGCTCCGCAGCGGGAAAGAGCAGCCAGCAAGGCGGGATGCACTTTGCCATCAGGCCCGGCGGGAGTCACCGCGATGATCTCCGGCACGCCCGCAGCCTCAGCGAGTGTGCAGGTCATGACAGCGGTGGAGACCAGCGGCGCCGTGCCGCCGGGAATGTAAATGCCGACTCGTTGGAAGGGATCGAATCGTTCACCGGTGATAGCACCCTGCCGGTTTTTCATAAACCAGCTCTTGCGCAGGCTGCGCTTGGCAAACGCTCTCACATTCGAGCGCGCGGCATCGATCGCCTTGCGCGTTTCCGCCGGAAGCGAATTACAAGCCTCGGAAATCTCCAAGGGAGTAACGGGAATCTGGTATGGCGCGAGATCAGGGCCGCCGAATTTCTTCGTGTAACGGAGCAACGCCTCGTCGCCTTCCTTGGCTACCGCGCCGAGGATTTCTTCCACAGTCGCACGAACGGCGGGATCCGCTTCGTAGGAGCGTTTCAGCGATTCAATGCCGCGCCGGTAGGCTTTGTCTTTCGGACGGAGAATTTGCACCGGGCGCTGGTTATTTGATGTAAGCCAAGACGAAGGCGGTGATGAAAATATTCACCAAGGCCAGTTCAAAGAAGAAATACCAGCCGAGCTTCATCAACTGGTCATAGCGGAAACGGGGAACCGTCCAACGCACCCAGATGAACAGCACTAAAAGCGCGCTCACTTTGGCGAAAAAGACACCGATGTTGATCAGGCCAAAAATCACGCCTGGCAGGCCCGGCATCGAGCCATCTGGGATCATCGGCAGGCTCCAGCCGCCCAGGAAGAGGGTGACGATAACGCCCGACCCGGCGATCATTGCCGCGTATTCACCGAGAAAAAACAACGCAAAGCCCATGCCGGAGTATTCGGTATGGTAGCCGCCAACGAGC
>JBIKUM010000306.1:0-3698 GCA_044347585.1 Terrimicrobiaceae bacterium | reverse complement strand
CGGCCGCCCTGCCACTGAAGCCGAAATCGCCGACGAACTCGGTATCTCCAGCGAGGAATACTCAATCCTACTCGATGAAGTTCGCCCGCTCAGCTATGTGGAACTCGACGCGCTCGCAGGAGACGACGAAGACTCAAGCCTGCACGAAGTCATCGCCGACGAGAACCAGCCGAATGCCCGCGACATCGCACTCAAGCAGGAGCTCATCAAGCTCGTCGTGGAGCGCCTCCAAATGCTCCCTGACATGCAGAGGAAAATTCTCGCCATGTATTACTTTGAAAACCTCCGCCTCGCAGAGATCGCCAAGGTTTTCGGCGTCACAGAATCCCGTATCTGCCAAATCCACACTCAGGCGGTTCTCGGCCTCAAGGCTTACATCCGCAAAGCCATGGAACGCTGATTTTCTCTCCAATCCCACACTCTCAAAAAACAAAACAAACATCCATCACCCATGATTCTCATAATAGGTTACATTATCGTTCTCGGTTCGACGCTCGGCGGCTTTATGATGGCCGGCGGCAAACTCGGCCTCCTTTTCCCGATTTCGGAATATGTCATCATCATCGGCATTTCGATCGGCCTCATGGTCATCGCCAGCCCCGTGTCGCTGCTGAAAAACATCGTCAAAAAAATCAAGATCGCCTTCCGCAACCAGGCCGTTCCGACATCCGATTACACCGACCTCCTCAAGCTCCTCTACGAACTCTTCAGCAAAGCCCGCCGCGGCGGATTGATCGCGATTGAAGACGATGTGATGTCTCCCAAGGAGAGCCCTATCCTCTCAAAATACCCTTCCTTCATCAACGACCACGAGCGTCTTGAGTTTCTGACTAACAGCTTGAAGCCAGTCATCGACGGCCGCCTCAAGCCCGAACAACTCGGCGGTCTTCTCCATGCCGACTTCGAAGCCAAGGAAGAGGATGCCGTTCAACCGATCCACATCCTCAACCTCGTCGGAGACTCCCTGCCGGGTATCGGTATCGTGGCCGCCGTGATGGGCATCATCAACACCATGGCTGCGATCGCGATGGGCCCCGAAAAAGTCGGCCAGAAAGTGGCTGCGGCACTCGTTGGAACCTTCCTCGGCGTGCTCGGAGCCTACGGGTTCATCAACCCCCTCGCCGCCCGCATCAAGCTCAACAATGTTTACGAACTCCAATACTACGCCGTCATCATGAAAGGCGTTCTCGGCTTCACCGGCGGCATGGCCCCCATCATGGCCATCGAAGCCGCCCGCCGCGCCATTGATCCCGCCTTCCAACCCACAGCTGAAGCCGTTGAGGAAATGGTCAAAAATGTCGGCACCTCCGGCAACTAATCTCCATGGCCAAGAAAAAACACGAACACCACGGCGGAGCGTGGAAAGTCGCCTACGCGGACTTTGTCACCTCCATGATGGCACTCTTCCTCGTCCTCTGGATTGCCAACTTCAAGCCGGAGATCCTTATTTACACCTCGCTCTACTTCAAGGATCCCACCAATAAAAGCTGGCCGACCACCTGGGGCGTCATGGAGAAGGAAATCAAGGCCACGCGCAAGGATGCCTCGCTCAACGACCAAACCCATGTCGAAAACCAAGGCTTCCTGCGCGCCATCGCGAGGGATTTCAACCGACTCCTCAATGTCAACGACGAGGATAAAAAGCCCATCGAGATCACAATCACCGACGACGGGCTGAAAATGGAAATTTACAACCGCACGAAAAAGCCCCTCTTCAAAGACAACACCACAGAGTTCACCGAGTGGGGCAACTTCGTCTTCCAAAACCTCGCTTGGCTCATCCAACGCTACAATTTCCAGGTTTACCTCGAAGGCCACACGCCCAAGGGACTCGATCTGGGACCCAATAAAAACTACACGCCGTGGGAACTCAGCACCGACCGGGCCAATGCCGCTCGCCGTCTCATGGAGTTCTACGCCATGACGCCGGAAAAAATGAAACGCATCGCCGGATGCGGGGACTCCCAACCGCTTCCGAATGTCCCGCCCGACTCCGAGGACAACCAGCGCATCACCGTGAGCCTCTCGCTCACGCAATCCGCTCCCCAACCAACTCCTGCCCCTGGCCCTGGAGCCGCTCCAGCAACTCCCAATCCCACTGCCCGATGAAGGATTTTCTCCAAGGCCGTCCACTCGCCGGAGGCGCATCCAACCGCCGAGCCGATTCGCCCGTCGCGGCAAATCCCCTACCTCCCATCAATACGCCGCACATCCATCCGGATACCATCGACCTCTCGGACATCGCGCTCGACGCCCAAGCACTCCCAGAGTCGATCACAGCGCAAGGCTCCTCCGAGCCTCAGGTTGAACTCGTCCCCGATAACGAGGGACGCATCGGCCACATCGTCCTCACATGCACCTGCGGGGAAAAAATCACCCTGCAGTGCCATTACTGATCCCGCGCTGCCAAGAGGAGGCGCGGCGACCTTCCATTGACATGGCAAGATGTCTTCTGCGAAGCCGAGTAAAAATGGCCTTGTTGAGCGCGTTGACCCTCGCCTTTGGCAGTGCTTCCCTGCGGGCTGAGAATGCCACCACATCCCGCGAGCAGGTTGTTTCCCTCCTACAGCAATCCGCCGCAACCGCCAGCGGTCTCGCACGCGCCGCGCGTGACCTCCCGGATTCCGAGCGCCTGCGCACCACCAAAGCCGCTCTTTCCATCATTCTTCTCACCAAGTTCGACCGGCTCCTCCCCAACCTGCCCCCGGCAAGCCTCGACCAACTCGCCGACATTTTTCTGGCGGAAAATCCCGACCCCACCGAACAGGCCGCAGCAGCAGCCAAACTCCCGCCAGCCGACCAAGTCGTATTCAATGGTGCCCAACTCACTGGCGGCAACTTCCGCAACATCGACACTCTCATAAGCCTCGGCGGCCGCCCCATCGCTCTCGACCGCGAGCTTCCCGCCTGTATCGTTCCCCTCGAGCCCGCCCGCGCGCAGGCTCTCGACTCGTCACGCAATGCGGGATGGTCTTCGCAAAAATTTGCCGAACTCCAAAGTCTCTTTAACCGCATCTACTCTGCAGATGTGGGGGAGCACCTGGTCGCGGACGGCATTTTCCTCCGTCCCTACGCTGGTCGCATGGACGATCTCTACCACCACCTCGTTCAAAAAGGCGGGCGCAACGGACAACTCGACTACTTCGCCCTCCTCGACAGCCTCCCTCCGCGCCAATACAGCCCGATTTCAGGCACAGTCGCGAGAAAGTCCGTGCCTCCCCTTCGCGTCAACCTGAGCAATGTCCTCTCAGGGGGAAGCTTCATGGCGGTGCAAAATTTCAAAGTGGAAAATCCTCGCGCCAATTTGCCGAACCGATTCCAGAAATTTGCCGTGCGCATCCTCCCCTACCTCTCGGAACAACTCAGAAAGACAGCTCCTGGTTCGGACCTCAAAATTTCAGGCGACCTCATGCTGCGTGCCATGAGCGATCCCCGCCGCTTCTCGCCAGGCAAGGTTCCGCCTCTCTTCGTTGATCCCAGTCGCTTCCTTGGCCAATGGGACGATCCCCGCTTCATTCGCGTGAGCAAAAAGAAAAAGACATCGAACGCCGCGCTCTTCGCTGAAATCCAGAAAGTCGATTTCGATACGCCACTGCCCGAGATGTCATTCGAGCCTGCAGGAAACGCCCTCCTCGCAAAACCCCAGGCGGACTCCGCTCCAGACACCGATCTCCTCAAGGATCTCGGCCTTCCTCCAC
>JBIKUM010000034.1:0-13802 GCA_044347585.1 Terrimicrobiaceae bacterium | reverse complement strand
CCGTTGGCAAGGCAGTGCTCCGGCGTTTCATCTCCATGGAATTGGATGAATTCAAAGCAACCCGAGTCGCGAAGTCGCTCGAGCAGGTGGGGATCCGCATTCACCACTACAGCCACGCGATCGACCTTTCCCTCAAGCGAGCGGATCCAGTCGAGAGATTCCTCCAGATCAATAAACCGCTTGGAACCAGAGTAAAAATTGAAGCCCAACGCATCCACCCCAGCCTCGATGCAGAGTTGCGCATCCGCTTCGTTGGTGATGCCGCAAATTTTAACGCCAATGCGCCTTGATTCGAAGAACCTCACTTGATCAGACGGGCATCGGCTTTTTTGATGGAGGGATGATGGGTGATGGTGTGAATGCGTCCATCGCTCGTGCGAAAAAATGAGCTCAAGATCCAACTCACGAAGCTAACGATAATCGCCCCGAAAAAGGCATTCCAAAAGCCATCCACCTGAAATGCAGGGATGACTTGCGCCACGAAGAGCAAAAGCAAGGCGTTCACCACAAAAATAAATAATCCCATCGTTATTATGATAAACGGGATACTAAGCAAAAGAAGGAATGGTCTTACAAAAGCATTGATGATCCCCAGCAGGAGCGATGCGCCAAGGAGAGCCCCCAAGCTGGAGCAACTGATGCCGGGAATGACCTTTTCGGCCGCGAAAACCGCGACCGTTGTCACCATCCACCGAATCAAGAAAGCACTCACGAGAACAAGCTAAACGCTTTCGTTTTTTTTTGAAGATTTATTTTGCAAACGGCTGATTCAGACCCAAAGATGCAGGCCTATGCCTGCAAAGAAAACCAACTCATCCGCAGCAGACAAGGTGAAAGCCACCTCGACGAAGACCGCAAAACCAGCGGTCAAAAAAGTTTCAAAGCCCGCCAAGAAAGCCGCCGCCAAACCGACTACGGCTTCTGCGGTGAAAACCAAAAAAGTTACCGCCAAAGCGCCTGCCGCTCCGAAGGCGACCACCCCTCCGCCAGTGGTGGAGCAAACACCGGTCATCGCCCTCGAGGAAATCCAACTTCGCGCCTACTTCATCTCCGAAAGGCGTGAAACCATGGGCTGGCCCGGCAACTCCTCGACAGACTGGATCGAAGCAGAGGCCCAACTTGTTGCGGAAGCCAAGCGCCGCTTGAAAAAAAGCAGCTAAACAAAAGGACGCCGCCAGCGCGAATGCGAAGCGGCCTTTCCATGAATATCGAAGACCGTCTCCAGAGGTTTCTCTACGCGAAGCCCCAAACCGCAGAGGCGGCTTTTGTTGCTTCCAGCGCCACGCTCATCGGCGATGTCCACCTTGGCCGCGACTCCAGTGTCTTTTACGGTGCTGTGCTTCGGGCGGATATTGAAACAATTCGCATCGGCGAGGGAACAAATGTGCAGGATGGCTGCATCATACACCTCGCCGACGACCTGGGAGTCAATATCGGGGCCAACTGCACGATTGGTCACGCCGCCGTCATCCATGCCTGCACAATCGGAGATCTTTGCCTTGTCGGGATGAAAGCTGTGATTCTGGACGCGGCGGAAATCGGCGACGAATGCCTGATCGGAGCGGGATCCCTCGTCACCTCGCGCACAAAAATTCCACCGCGTTCACTGGTTATGGGATCACCCGCCAAGGTCGTCCGCCAACTAACCGATGCCGAACTCGCCTCGCTGCGAGCCAGTGCCGAAAAATACATCGCGGTCTCACGCGCCCACGCCGCCCTGCAGGCCTCCAACGAATGAATCTTCCGAACAAACTCACGATGGGCCGACTGGGTCTGACGGTGGTTTTTGTCTTTTGCTTCGTCTTTGAGTTTCCACTTCGCTTCACAACGGCTTTTGCCGTTTTTGCCCTCGCGGCACTCACAGACATGCTCGATGGCATCATTGCCCGGCGTTGGAATCTCAGCACCGACTTCGGGAAGCTAATGGATCCGCTTGCCGACAAGATCCTGACGGCATCCGCATTCATCTGCCTGATCTCATTCGGCGCGATTCCCGCCTGGGCCGTCATTCTGATCATCAGCCGCGAATTCCTCATCACCGGCCTGCGATCACTCGCGGCCGCGAAGGGGCATGTGATACCCGCTGACAATCTGGGAAAGCACAAGACGACATGGCAGATGATCACCATCACCTATTTCCTGCTCCTGCTCTCAATGGCTGAAATCCAGCACCCCGCCTGGTTCCCCACTGCGTGGTTTGTCGGGACGCATATGTTCGTTCCTGTCACGGTGGTCCTCTCCGTCTACTCCGGCCTCGCCTACCTTTTCAAAAACCGCGAACTCATCAAAGCCGCCTGACATTTTTCCGGTGGCCGGTTGACACCAGAAAAAAACATCCCCATTTTCGCGGCGTGCATTCTTTTTCCTACATTGACGGCACCCTGCGCTGCGAGGGTGTGGAGCTAAATGAAATCGCCAATCGCTTCGGCACACCGGCCTATGTTTATTCCTCCGCCACGATCCGCGAAAACTACCGGCGCCTCGATGCCGCGTTGGCACCTCTCGACCATCTCGTCTGCTACGCCGTCAAAGCCAATTCCAACCTCGCCGTTCTCAATCTCCTCGCCAAAATGGGGTCAGGATTCGACATCGTCTCTGGCGGCGAGTTGTTCCGCGTTCTGAAAGCCGGTGGACAGGCCGGGCGCTGCACTTTTGCAGGCGTTGGGAAGACGCGTGAGGAGATTTCCTACGCGCTGAAGGAGGGCGTTTACTCCTTCAATGTCGAGAGCGAGGGCGAACTCGCCCGCATCAATGAAGTCGCGGGTTCCCTCGGCGTAAAAGCCCCGGTTGCCATTCGAGTGAATCCCGATGTGGACGCCAAAACGCACAAATTCATTTCGACTGGAAAAAGCAAAAACAAGTTCGGCATCGGTATCGACCGCGCTGCGGAAGTCTATGAGGTTGCCGCGAAGCTCCCTCATTTGAAAATCCGAGGCGTGCAAACGCACATTGGCTCCCAGATTCTCGAGTCCGGCCCCTTTGCGGAAGCGGCAGCCAAACTGGCCTCGCTGGTTGCGGATTTGAAAAAAGCCTACGACATCGAGTTCTTTGATTTCGGTGGTGGCATCGGCATCGTTTACGACGAGGCCCTGAGCAGTGGAACTCTCGCGTGGTGGGAAGGCCAGGGCCCTTCGCGCCGCATCACGCCGGAGGATTACGCTGCCGCTATCATTCCCGTGCTAAAGCCCCTCGGGCTGCGCATTCTTTTTGAACCCGGCCGCTTCCTCGTGGGAAATGCCGGAGCGCTTCTCTCCACCGTTCAGTATGTGAAGCAGACGCCTGCAAAAACCTTCACCATCATCGATGCCGCGATGAACGACCTCATCCGCCCCGCCCTCTACGAAGGTTGGCATGAGATCGTTCCACTTCGTCAGTCCACAGAGGACCGCACGCCGATGGATGTCGTAGGTCCCGTCTGCGAAAGCGGCGACTTCTTTGCGCAGGACCGCCCATTACCTCCGCTTCATCCCGATGAACGCATCGCCGTGCTCAGCTCGGGAGCCTATGGGTTTGTTATGTCATCAAACTACAACTCCCGACCGCTCCTGCCTGAAATTCTTGTGGATGGTGACAAATTCCATCTCGCTCGGGAGCGCCAGACTTGGGACGATTTGGTGCGCGGCGAATCAATTCCGCAGTAGCCACGCTTCACTGCGCCTGCATTCCGACGATGCGGCCCGCGTAGCCGGTCATTTCGAGGTAGCCGCGCCCCTTGCGGTTGCCTTCGACGGAAACACTACCCTCCCAGTAAGCGAATGGAGCGGCAGCAAGTTCTTGATCCGTAAAACGGGCGCGCACGGTGAGATCGAGCCCCTGTGAAGGAATTTTGATTTTCCATGCCACGGGATACCGGCCCTTCGATTCCGAACTCGTCCACCACTCGATCGGTTCCAGTTCAAAATCCGCAAGCTCGACTTTGTGGGCCTTGCCGGATGTGTCCACGAAGGTGCCGGAGGAGAATTCATCACGCCCGCCATCCTTCGTTCGAATTTGAAAAAGCATGAGCTCGCCGCCCTCTTCAAACTGGAGGCTGAACCAATCCCAGCCGCTTTGGTGTGAGGCCAACTGGTTCGTCGCCCACTCGTGATCGAACCATGTGAGCCCTTCGACAGCGTATTCCAGACCGTCTATGGCGACCGTTCCGCTCGTTTTCATGCGGGTCAGAGAGTAGTAATGCGAGGCCCTCCCCTCGCCTGCCGCCTTCTGGCTGACCCCGTCGCGTCCATGGATTACGGGAGGCGTTGGAGAATCAATCTGGAGATCCACAACGACGCCATCCTGCGCGGCTTTCAAACGAAAATCATGCAACCCTGTGCGCTCGCACGACCAGTTCTCGATCCACGCGATCCGCGCTCCATCGTCAAAGCCGGCGTCCCCAAATGCCCCTCGCGAGAGCTTTTGAAAGTGGTGGAATTTTTTTCGGGAAATATCCGAGACCGCAAAGTGGGCGAATTTCACATCCCTCTGGAGGAATTGAGAAGTCGGTAGCGAGCGCGAGGGATCGGCGACACCCTGCCGAAAAAAAGTGAGCTGGTAGCCGAGTTCCTCTCCACCCTTGGCCCGTAGATTGCCGGTGAAATACCACCACTCGGTTTTGAAACCAGGATGACTCCCGTGGTCGGAAGGGAATTGATAATTCCAACCTGGCAGCGCCACACGCCAGTCCGCAGGCGCCGTTGAAACGACAAGCAGAAAGCAACAGAGGCGAATGAGTGTTGGAAATTTCATCGAAGGATTCAATGAGCATACGCGCGGCGCGACTCATTCGTCGCCAACCAAATCGCCTGCAGGGAAGCTTGAACAAAGATGGAGAGATAGTAATCTTCCGGACCCTATGGCCGTTAAGACCGAAAAAGACCTCCCCGAGTTCCACCGAGCAAACTGGCTGAAAGCCATGAGCGCGATGCAGCTTAAAAATTACGGCTACACGATCCAGCTGCTCCAGACGATCTTGAAAAGCTGTCCCGAATTCCTCGCCGGACGCCAACTCGCACGCAAGGCCGCCCTGGCCAAGACCGGCGGCAAGAAATCGCTTTTCTCAACCGCCTCGTTCAGCGCGATGAAAATCCAGGCGCAGATCAAAAAAGACCCCTTGGAGGCGATCGATGCCTTGGAGAAGTGCCTTGAGACCGAGCCAAACAACCCCCAGCTCAACCAGACACTGCGCGAAGCGGCGCTGGCCGCAAACATGCCGGAGATCGCCACATTCGCACTGGAGACGATTCTCGAAGCCACTCCCAAGGATACCAAAATCCTTCACGAACTCGCCAAGCACCTACTCCAATTCGCACAACCGGACAGGGCGGTCGGACTCTACCAGCGTATTCTGGAGATCACCCCGAATGACATGGCTGCGATCAAGGGCATGAAGGACGCCTCCGCCTCCGCCTCCATGCAAAGCGGCGGCTGGGAGAAGGAAGAGACGACCTACCGCGATCTCATCAAAGACAAAGAACAGGCCGTCGCCCTCGAGCAGCAATCCCGCGTGGTTCGCAGCGACGAGATGATTGAAAATCTCCTGGCCGAATTGCATGCCAAGGCGGAGGCCGAACCCGGAAATATCGACACCTCCCGCCGCATCGCAGAACTCTATGAACAAAAGGAGGACTGGGAAAATGCCGCAAGCTGGTTCACCTACGCGGCCGCCCTCTCGAACAACTCCGACATGGCCCTCGTGCGCAAGGCCTCCGATTTGCAGATCCGTCAATTCGACATCGCCATCAGTGCCCGCGAGGACTACATCGCCGCCAGTCCTGGCACTCCGGAGTCCGAAGCATACGAGGCCGAACTACCTGCTCTCCGCGCCCAGAGGGCTGAACTCGCCCTGCAATTTGCCCGCACCCGTGTGGAGCAAAATCCGACGGATCTTCAATTCCGCTTCGAACTCGGCGAACTCCTCACAGAGCACGAGCGCTGGCAGGACGCCATTCCCGAACTGCAAAAAGCCAGGCAAAATCCCAATGTCCGCATGAAAGCCATGAGCCTGCTGGGCCAATGCTTCACAGCCCGCGGCATGCTCGACCTGGCTGCCAAAACCCTCTCGGATGCGGTTTCCGAACTCTTGGTCATGGATCCCGTTAAGAAGGATGTGATCTACAACCTGGGGCTCGTTTACGAAAAGATGGGCGACAAGGAAAAATCTGTCGATTGCATGAAGCAGATTTACGAGGTGGACTATGGATACCGCGATGTCGCTGCGCGGGTGGAAGGCTCCTACTGACAGAGAAGTGGGATTTTCCGGTTCGCAGAGAGATTCCCTGCCCGACTCCAAAGAATGCCGGATTACTTGATGCGAAGAAAAACTTTACGAGGCCATAGGATGCACTTAGGGTTTTAGATGTTCCCCACACCAACCGCATGGCCACAAATTTGATGGAAGCTTCCGAGCGTTCTCCAGATCTGCTTTCCCGCAGACCGGCCTCCTTGTTTCCCGCTGGATTGAAGGTGGCGCGCGGCTCGTTCCGTGAACGGGCGGTCATGCTGGCGCTTTTCCTACTGGATTGCATCTGGTGGGCTGGCATTTACATCGTGCTTTCAGAGTTGTCCGGCGACTTCAACCGCTACGGGTGGGCCGAGGTGCTTATCCCGACAGCCATCTCGGTTTTTTCGCTGAGCCTTATCGGAGGCTACAATACCCGCTCGGAGATGAAGTCGGTGGGCTACTCCAGCGAGCATCTCATCGCATGCCTGGCCGCCTTTCTGATCTCCGCTTTTGCCGTCTATCTGGTGGCATCCTTCGGTGGAATCGTGGCCTCGAGCCGTTCGATTTTCGGCGTCACCTTTCTTGCCTTCAGCACCATTTCCCTCTTCCAACGGAGGCTGCTCTACTCCTCCAGACTGCTTCGCCGCAACCGCCGTCTGCTCGTCATTAGCGACACGGAGTCCGGCGAACGCTTCTATAAAAACTACACCATCAACGGGCAGAAACAGAACCTCCACTTCTTTGCGGCAGGTGATGCCGTGGTGGGCGCCAATGTGGCAGGTCCAGGAAGCCCGGTTTATTCAGCCTTGGCGAGTGATGTCCTAAAAAACCTCGAGGAAAATCCCGACACCGAGCACGAGGCGATCGTCATCGCAGCTCCGCCGGACCACTTGGACAACTCCATCCTGACCTCGCTTGTTGCGGTGCATTTTCAAGAACTGCCTGTTTACACGATGCACTCGTTTTTCGAGGCATATTGGCAAAAAATGCCACCCGACCTGCTCAGCCGCACATGGCCACTGGACTCGGGTTTTCAACTCGTTCAGCACTCGGCCTTCGCCTCCCTCAAGCGCGTGTTCGATATCTTCTTGGCATCCCTCACACTCGTTTGCACGGCTCCAGTGATGGCGGTGGTCGCATTCTTGATCAAACTCGAAGGGCGCGGGCCGGTTATTTTCAGCCAAACGCGCGTGGGTCAGCACGGCGACCTGTTCACCCTTTACAAATTCCGCACCATGGAAGTCGGCAGCGAGTTCAAGGGACTCTATACCGTGCAAGGTGATCCCCGTGTGACTCGCCTCGGGCACTGGCTACGCATCTCCCGCTTGGACGAGCTTCCGCAACTCTGGAATGTGCTGCGGGGCGAGATGAGCCTTATCGGACCACGCGCCGAGTGGATCAAGTGCGTCGAACAATATGAGGAGGTCATCCCTTACTACCACTTCCGCCACCTCGTGCGGCCGGGCATCACTGGCTGGGCGCAGGTGAATTATTCCTACGGAGCCAGCATAAACGACACCCTCGAAAAGCTCATGTATGACCTGTATTACATCCGCCACTTCTCACTCGTGCTCGACGCGACGGTGATCTTGAAGACATTGCATGTGATGATCTTCGGAAAGGGCCGTTAAACAGGGACAGAAAGACTTTGGAAAACAGCCCCCCAGCCACACCTGCGTTGCCCAAGTCCGCCTGGATCGCCTTGGCCGCGCTGGCGGGGGTGTGGTGGATGGCGATCCGCATTCTGTGGACCGAGTGGGAGGTCGATCCGCAATACGGTTACGGATTTTTGGTTCCCCTCCTCTGCGCGATCCTTTTTCTTCAACGCTGGCGGGAGCGTCCTTTGCAATGGGAGTCCGTCGAGCTTCTCCCATTCGCCATCGCCGCCCTGCCGCCGCTTTTTTTTCTGGCGGCCGTGCAGCCTTTTTATGAAGCGAATCCCGAGTGGAGGATTCCCGGGATTCTCGGTGCGCTCAGCGCCGTGTTTCTGACACTGACCCTCCTTTGGTCGATCGGCGGGCCTGCCTGGGCGAGGCATTTTCTCTTCCCAGTTTGCTTTTTTCTCATCGCGATCCCCTGGCCGCGCAACGCGGAGGAGGCGATCATGGGCTTCTTCATGGAAAAAAATGCCATGGCGGCTCTGGAAATCCTCCACTGGTGCGGCTACGAGGCCATACGGCGGGGCCATCTCATCACACTCCCCACGGGAACCCTTGGTGTGGAGGAGGCCTGCAGCGGCGTCAGATCACTCCAAAGCGGTATCATGACCTCACTTTTCTTCGGCGAGGTTTTCCGGTTCAGCATTTTTTTCCGAAGCGTGCTGGTATCCGTTTCGATCCTTGTCGCGTTGTTTGGAAACTTCCTACGGGCGACGGTCCTTTCGATCATCGCCTCCAATGAAGGCGTCTCGGCCGTGGAGAAATGGCATGACATGGCCGGCTATGCGATTCTTGTCTCGACGCTGGTAACGCTCTGGGCGCTGGCACACTTTCACAACAGCCGCCGGATGAAAAAAAATCCCGCCCTCAGGGGTGCCAAGCCTTCCCGTGAACTGCCTCTAAGCATCCCTCGACCGGTCGTGGGCGCCTGCTTTTTTACTATTTTTCTGTCGGTGGCATCACTTACAGGGACTGAATTATGGTATCGCGCCCATGAAAGCGGGACATCTGCCGAGAGCACATGGTCGATCAAATCCGGAATGCCAGGCACGAAGCCAGTTCCCATCTCCGACCGCACCCGTCGGATTCTGTTTTTTCCAGAAGGTTTTTCAGAACGGTTTTTGGATTACGCCGGACGAAACTGGCAGATTTTTTATCTGCGCTGGCCTGCAGGACGAACGGCGATCCAAGCCTTGAACATCCACGACCCCAGAACATGCCTTGGCAGCATCGGCATGGTCTTGGAAAAGCAACTCCCAAGCATGACAATCCAAGTCGGCAAGGAGAGTTTCCGCTTTCGCGTGTTTTTGTTTCGCGACGCCGGACGACCGGTTCTTGTCTTCCACTCCATCATTGCAGGAGGAGTTTCCACCGCGCATAGTTCCGACGACGATGAAATGCTCCGTAGCGAGGAATATACTCTGAAAGGACGCTGGAAGGTTGTGACCAAGGGAATCAGAAATCGCGGGCAAACACTTCTGGAAGCGGCTGTGTGGAATACCACGGACGCCGCCACAGCGGCCGATACGCTTGCAACCTTCCTTACGCGCGCCATGGAGGAAACCGGTTCATCGCGCCAATGAGTGACTCGAAGGCCAAAATCAGGAGTTCCCGAAACACCGCAAGGAACGCCCAATCCGGCGTCCGCCGAAAAAAGCAGGTCGCGGAGGAGGAATTGCCGCCAACAGACCCTTCACCTCCTAGTCTGCAAGTTCCAGTCGACGAGTTGCCGGATTATGAAATCGACCATGACCATAAATCTTCAAACCACTTTTTACGGAATCTGCTTGGCGATATACGGGCCCGCATCCTTCTCGCCATGCTCTTCACAGGCTTGCTCTTGTGGGTAGCGATCCCCCCGGCCTACCAACAGCTCAAAGTCTGGCGCGCCATGAATTTTTTGGCCCAATCGGAGGTCGCTGCAAACGAGGGAAACATCTCCAAATCCATAGCCCTCATGCGCCGGGCCATTCTCATGGCGCCGAACGAGGAGAAGATTTTCCGCAAGGTGCGCCTGTATAACGCGTCCCTCGGCGACGCCACCGCTTTGAACTCCCTTCAACAACTCATGCTGGAGAAGCAGGCGACCACAGAGGAACTGCTCACACTGGCCGAGCAGGCCATCAAGGCGAACAACCCTGTCATCGCCAAGGCGGCTATGGGTCAGGTGCAGGAGGACCACTCGGCCAGAAAAACCATCCTTCAAATGCGGCTTCTCGAGGACGAAGGAAACCTCAAGGAGGCGCTGGATCTCGCCCGCGAGGAGCTTCCGAACCTCACGCCGGACGACCAGGACAGACTGCTTCTGGCAACAGCCGAGATGACGCTGAGGGCGGATATCAAAGCCAGTCGCGCAATTCTTTTGCAGCTTGTGGATAAAAATTCCGCCACAGGTATTGCCGCGCTTCGGCTTCTGGCGGCACAGACCCTTGTTCAACGCGGTCTCGAGTTTTTGAAATCCGACAAGACGGCCGACAAGTTGTTGGCCCATCCCTTGCAGACGCCGGATGACAGCCTGATCGCGTTGGATTTGCAACTTTTGGAGAACCCCGCAGCGAAGCCGGCGCTCCTTGCGCAAACAATGGCCGAACGCTCCGCAGGACCACCGGATGATGCCCTCGCCTTTGCGCGGTGGCTGAATCGCAGACTGCACTATGCGGCATCCGTCGAGTTCATAGGGCGCGAACGGGCCGTCGCCCATGCGGATTGGCTTCTTCTTTATCTGGACGCTCTCGCAGGCCTTGAGCGCTGGAATGATATTTTCAACCTGCTCGACGCAGAGACGATCATCGGCCTTTCCGACAGCATCCGACTGCTTTTTTTGGCCAGGGCTGCCGAAAAATCAGGAGACAAGGAGAAGGCGGATCAAAGTTGGAGGGAGATGCAACTAGGCCTCGCCTATGAGAAACCGGAAGTTGTTTCCTTCATCGCCGCCTATGCGCTGCGAATCGGTGAACGCGAGCAGGCGATCAAAGCCTACACCTCGCTGTCGCACCGCAAGGAAACGGCATTGGAAGGCTATCTGGGGCTCATCCGTTGCTGGCCTCAGAATACTCCCGCCGCAGAACTCTTGCCCCTCTATCAACAAATGACGGAATCATTTCCCATGCTCACCGAGGCTAAGAATGATCAAATCTACCTGAAGCTTCTTACCAATGACAAACCCGCCACCACGGCTGCCATTGCCAGTGAAATCTACAACACGACCCCCCAGTCGCTCGCCACGCTGAGCATCAACGCCCTGGGAATGCTCAAGACAGGAAAGCCCGCGGAGGCCGATGCTCTCTACAACAATAAAAGCATCTCTTGGCTATCATCTCCGCCGCAGTGGAGGGTCGTGCGCGCCTCCGTGCTCTATGCAATCGGCAAAAAGAAGGAGGCTGATGAAATCACCAGAACGATCAACAAAAGCCAACTCCGCCCCGAGGAGCGCGCGCTTCTCCCCTCGCAGTAGGTTTCAATCCCATGCCGCCCGCCGCACCATCACAGCCCACCGCCCGACAGGATGAGGTTCTGCGGGAACTGAAATCCTGCGGTCCGCTTCCCGTGCGGGAGGTCGCGGACAAGCTGCAACTGAGCTACATGGGGGCCAAAAACCACTGCCTCGCGCTGGAGAAACGCGGTCTCCTCTCGAGTCGCAACAGCCACCGGGGTGCTGGCCGTCCGCTGTTGGTTTACAGCCTCACCTCGAAAGGCCAGGCGTGGTTCGAGGAGACCGACAATGCCGCCGCCATCTCGATTCTTCGCCATGCCCAGAATCTCTATGGTTCGAACAGCGCGGCGAAATTGCTACTCCTCTACTTCCAAGAGGTGATCGAAAAATACCGGAGCCAGATTCCCGCACCGACTCCGGTTGGCGACAAAATGATCCTCCTTGCCAAGGCGAGAGATGACGAAGGCCGCATGGTGGAATTGGTGCCGGGAATCCGGATTATCGAGCGCCACAATCCCTCAGCGGCCCTGCACAAGGCATTTCCC
The DNA here is from genome assembly GCA_044347585.1 of Terrimicrobiaceae bacterium. Lineage (GTDB taxonomy): Bacteria > Verrucomicrobiota > Verrucomicrobiia > Chthoniobacterales > Terrimicrobiaceae > UBA967. Next base: position 1,964 of record JBIKUM010000034.1, on the reverse strand, counting down.
GAGGCGGATGCCCTGGAGGAGTCGCTTTTCCGCCAAGTGCTGGGCGTTCCAGTCCGCCGCCGCGTTCACTCAAACGGCGCTCAATACGAGATTCACTTCGACCTCCACACTCCCCTCGCCCACAGAAGCTGATCCTGAAAATCAGGCTGCGGGATTTTTGATGTCCTGCGCGTATTCCCGCGCAGCGCGTTGAATCTCGCTGGCCACATCTGCGCGAGGCTTGGCAAACTTTGGACGGAACCAGGGGAACAACCCAATCAGGTCGTGAAGAACAAGAATGCCGCCATCGCATTCTTTGCCGCTTCCAATGCCGATTGTAGGGCATGTTATCTTTTTCGAAATATCAGCGGCAAGCGGAGCATGGACCAACTCGAGCACGATGGCGCTGGCACCGGCATGGTCGATCGCCTGGGCATCCGAAATCAGACGCTCGGCCTCGGGTGTGGATTTGCCTTTGATGTGGTAACCGCCCTCCTCAACGACACGCTGTGGAAGCATTCCAAGATGGCCGATAAGCGGAATGCCGGCGCCAAGGATGGCCTGGATGGCTGGCAGGCATTCACTCCCGCCTTCGATTTTCACAAGATCGGCACCGGCGGCATGAAGTCGGCGCGAGTTTTCAAGGGCTAATTCAGGAGTCGCACAACTCCCGGCCGGCAGGTCTGCGGCGACAAGGGTTTTCACCGCCCCACGAGCCACGGCACGGGTGTGGTGAATCATGTCATCCATCGTGACATGCGTGGTATCAGGATGCCCCAAAACAACCATTCCCAGCGAGTCGCCGACAAGGAGCAGATCAAGCCCGCATTCATCGAGAAGGCGAGCGGCCGGATAGTCATAGGCCGTAAGCGTGGCCAACCGGCGGCCTTCAGCCTTGGCTTGGCGGAGTGATGTTGGTGCGGGTTTCACAAGATTTAGGCGGGAGGTTGATTAAAAATCAGCCATGGCTTGAGGCAATGACTCGGCAGGAAACTCTGCCAGGCGAGCGGCGATGGATTTTCCCCCACCAGTCAGAATGCGGTCGGGACAGATGTCCGCAAGCGGGCAAAGAACAAAGGGGCGCTCCGAAATCCGAGGATGAGGGAGAGTGAGCTCGGGCAAGGTAAAATGCAGGTTGTCGTAGTAAAGGATATCGAGATCGATCGTGCGCGGGGCGTGGAACGCATGCTCGCGCGGGCGTCCAAGGGTCTGCTCGATGCTCTGGAGTCGGATGAGCAGGTCCAGAGGCGGCAGGGTGCAGGCGATCTCGATGGCCGCATTGAGAAAAGAAGGAGAGCCCGGAGGGCAATCCACCGGCTCGGTTTCATAAATGCGAGAGCACAAAAAGGGGCCACGATCCTCGTGGAGGGAATACAAATGAGTCCGCGCCGCCTGAAGGAGATGAAGGCGCTCGAGCAGATTCGAACCGAGCGCGATGCCAACCCTCATTTCAGGCCGAGAACATCCTGCATGTCGTAGAGCCCCGGCTTTTGGCCTTGTGCCCAGCGGGCGGCGCGGAGGGCGCCCTTGGCAAAGGTATCGCGGCTGGAGGCCTTGTGCGTGAGCTCCACGCGTTCACCGACATTGGCAAAAATGACCGTGTGATCGCCAACGACATCGCCGCCACGAATGGCATGCATGCCGATTTCCACATTTGTCCGTTCACCAACCATGCCCTCGCGCCCGTGCATGACATCTTTACTGTATTCCAACTGACGAACATCCGCGAGAATCTCGGCCAATCGGCGGGCCGTGCCACTCGGCGAATCTTTTTTCAAGCGGTGGTGCATTTCCACCACTTCGAGATCGAAGTCGGGCCCGAGGATTTCAGCAGCCTTGCGCGTGAGCCAGAAGAGCGTGTTCACGCCGACGCTGAAGTTTGGAGCGAAAACAATCGGAATGGTTTTCGACAGTTCGGTGATGCGGTTGCGGGCATCGTCACGGTGCCCGGTGGTGCCGATGACGAGGATTTTTCCGGCGGTCGC
>JBIKUM010000559.1:0-3703 GCA_044347585.1 Terrimicrobiaceae bacterium | reverse complement strand
GGGGGGGGGGGGGGGGGGGGGGGGGGGGGGGGGGGGGGGGGGTTCCGGGGGGGGGGGGGGGGGGGGGGGGGGCAGTGTGTGTGAAGAAGCGGCGCCGCGTGAACGCGCCGCAACGGAACTGGATGGGAGGGAGACGGGAAAGAGTGTGGGGGTGGGTGGGTGTGGGAGTGAAGGGAAAGAGACAGTGGGCGGTGGCAGTGGGAAGGAAAAGGGAGAGGGAAAGCGTGTGGGAGTGTGTGGGAGTGTGTGCGAAGGGACGGCGCCGCGGGGCGGCACCGAAACGGAACCGGCGGGCGGGAAGCTGCGGGCTGTGCGGGCGGAGGCGGGGCGAGAGCGGGCGGTGGTGAAGCACCCGGGGGACCGCCAGGCGATACGCGCGGCGGTGGGGCGGCTGATGGCGCCGCCGAACAACCTGTCGCAGACCGAGGCGTGCCGGCAGGTGGCGGAGGCGGCAGTACAGGGGCGAGCGGGGAAGAGCACACTGAGCATGAGCTATAGGCTGCCGCCCGACGAGGCGACGCCGTCGGTGATACGGAGGACGTATCTGGCGGATTGGTGAGGAGGAGGAGGGAGAAAGAAATGTGTGTGGGTGTGTGGGTGTGTGGGTGTGTGGACGGGAGGAAAAAAGGGGAAAGGGATGGGGGGGGTGATTTTTGCTTCGTCACGTGACGTTACATGACGAAGCAAAAAGAATTTTGCTTCGTAACGTTTAAAAAAAGGCCGTTTTCCTTAGGGAATTCGGTTTTTTTATTTTTTTTATTTTTTGCGTGACAAAGCAAAAATTACAGCAGCGGTTTTTCATGACCTGTAGCGAGACAAAAATAGTTAAAAACTGAAAGCTGAAAGGGGAAATTGGAAGAAAAATGCTGAAAACTGAAAGGAGAAAGAGATGAGGGTGATTTTTGCTTCGTAACGTGACGTTACATGACGAAGCAAAATGAGATTTTGCTTCGTAACGTTTTTTAAAAGGCCGTTTTCCTTAGGGAATTCGGCCTTTTTTATTTTTTTGCGTTACGAAGCAAAATTTCTCTATTGGGTTTTGCTATACCTGTAGCGCGGACAGGTAAAGCTGAAAAGCTGAAAGCGGTAAACAGTAAAAATGAAAGGGAGGGATGGGATGAAGGAGTTGTTGACGGCGACACGGATGGCGACGTTGCTGGGGTGCCCGCGTAAGCACTACTGGCGGTACGAGGTCGGACTGAGGGCGGTGAAGGAGGCGGCGGCGCTGCGGTTCGGGTCGGCGTGGCACGCGGCGATGGAGTCGCGCTGGCAGGGGCTGTCGTACGCGGAGGCGCTGGCGCGGGCGGTGGCCGGGGCGCGGGAGTTCGTCGAGATGGAGCTGGCGACGCTGGCCGGGATGCTGGCCGGGTACTACGTCCGCTACGAGGGGGAGGCCGAGTGCGTGGGGGCGCTTCACGCGGAGCAGGAGTTCCGCCTGCCGTTGCCGGGGAGCCGCACCTTCGACACGGCGGGGAAGATCGACGGGCTTGGGGTGCTCAAGGACGGGCGCCTGGCGCTGGTGGAACACAAGACCTGCGGCGAGGAGATCGGTCCGGAGAGCGTGTACTGGCAGCGGCTGCGGTTCAATCCGCAGATCTACCAGTACGTGCTGGCCGCGCGGGCGCTGGGGTGGGACGTGGAGATCGTGCTCTACGACGTGGCGCGCAAGCCGGCGATCCGGCAGAAGCAGGGCGAGACGCTGGAGCAGTTCGGGGACCGCCTGGCGGCGGACACGCGGGAGCGTCCGGAGTTTTATTTCGCGCGGCGCGAGGTGCCGGTGCTGGACCAGGACATTGCGGAGTTCGAGGTGCAGCGGCTGGTGCTGGCGCGCTCGATCCTGGGCTGCCGGTCGGAGGCGCGGCGGGCGCGGCGTCCGGAACACGGCTGGCCGCGCAACGTGAACCCGATGACATGCCGGTTCTGCGAGTTCGAGGGGTTTTGTATGCAGAACGTGTCAGCCGATGCCGCGCAACCCCCGGCGGGGTTTGCGGTGGGCCCGACAAACCCCGAGCTGAGCGCCGGGGGCGGGGGGGAGTGAGTGTGTGTGTGGGTGTGTGGGTGTGGGGTGGGGGACGGCGCGATACCCGCCGACGCGGTAATGGGAGAGAAGGACAAGGGTGATCAAAGGATTTCGGCGGGGGGTTCCCGCCGGGAGCGGTAACACAAGAAAGGGGGATGAGAGATGAATGCGATAGGACATGTGACGGGCGCGGGGCCGGTGCCGGTGCGGAAGACAACGGCGGCGGCCGCGGGGACTGTTCCGTCGCCGCCCGCGCCGACGGCGCGGCGGCAGGTTGCCTTCGGGCGGCCGAAGAGCGGCGCGGGGCACCGCGTGCTGCTGTACGGACCCGGGGGGATCGGGAAGACGACGCTGGCGGCGGCGCTGCCGGGGCCGGTGGCGTTCTTCGATCTGGACGAGTCGCTCGGTCGGCTCGGGATCGGGGCGCAGACGGTCGAGGCGGCGGCGTGGGCCGACCTGCGGGCGGCGCTGGCCGCCGACGGCTGGGACGGCGTGGGGTCGATCGTGATCGACACGGCGACGAAGGCCGAGGAGCTGGCGGTCGAGCACACGCTCGCCAACACGCTCCAGGACGGCAAGCGCTCGACCAGCGTCGAGGGTTTTGGCTACGGCAAGGGGTACGGGTACGTGTTCGACACGTTCCTGCCCCTCCTGGCCGACCTCGACCGCCACGCGCGGGCGGGGCGCCACGTGTGCCTGATCTGCCACGACTGCACCTCGACGGTGCCGAATCCGGCCGGCGAGGACTGGCTGCGGTACGAGCCGCGGCTGCAGAGCCCGAACAGCGGCAAGGCGAGCATCCGCCTGCGCGTTCGGGAGTGGGCCGACCACGTGCTGTTTGTCGGGTACGACGTGGCGGTAGACAAGGACGGCAAGGGGCGTGGCGCGGGGACGCGCACGCTCTACCGGGCCGAGTTTCCGCACTGCATGGCGAAGAGCCGGACGGGCGCGGACCCGATCCCGCTGGACGGCGACGGCGCGGCCGTGTGGGGGGAGATCATCAGGTGAGAGGTTTCAGGTGTCAGGTGACAGGTGACAGGTGACAGGTGACAGGTGGGGAGAGAGAGTGTGTGTGGGTGTGTGAGGGTGTGGGTGGAAGACCTGGCCCGAATAGCAAACAGAGAGAGGAGAAACGGGATGAATATCGAAGACGGGACCTACGCGGCGCGGCCGACGGCCGTGAGCGTGACGGAGAGCAAGAACGGGAACCTGATGGCGGTGATCCGCTTCAAGGTGCAGGACGGGCCGGAACTGACGTTCTGGAGCGTGCTGGCGATGGCCGACGGGACGGTGAACACGAGGAACGTGGACGACCTCAAAAAGTGGTCGGGCTGGGACGGGGCCGACCCGTACTGGCTGATGGAGGCCGACCTGGCGGGCACGGACGTGGAGATCGTGGTCAGGAACGAGCCCAGTCTGACGGATCCGTCGAAAACGTGGCCGACGGTGAAGTGGGTCAACCCGCCGGGCGGCGGCGGCGGCGGGTTGCCGGGGCCGGCCGACAGGCAGACGGTGGCGAACAAGTGGGGGGCGAAATTCCGAGCGCTGGCGGGGGGAGTCCCGGCGGCGAGGCGGGCGGCGGCGGCACCCGCCGCCGCGCCGACCGCCGCGCCGACCGCCGCGCAGCGGGCGTCGCCGCCGGTGGCGTCCAGGCCGGTCGAGCAGGACCTGCCGAAGCGGCCG
>JBIKUM010000080.1:0-9774 GCA_044347585.1 Terrimicrobiaceae bacterium | reverse complement strand
GCCGTCGCCGCTCTCTGGGCCTCCGGGCGAAGCTCCACAACGGTGTGGCTGTGGACGGCTGGCATCGCCATTTTTTCGGGATCCCTCTACATTCTTGCCATCACGAACATTCGCTGGCTGGGAGCGGTGACTCCCGTAGGAGGTCTCCTGCTTCTGGCAGGCTGGACGCTCGTGATTTTTTCGAAGAGCAAAGACCAATCCCATTGAACAAATCCGCTCGCGGATGGTCTTTTTTTGAGCCCAATCAACAGTATGAAGAAACTGAAACACGCCGTAGCACCACTTGCATTCACTATTATTTTTGCCGTCGCCACCTGCGCCTTGGCCACAGACTCCCAACCTCAAAAATCCCCCCTGAATTCGTCGATGGATGTCCAAGAGGACGCCTCGACCTACTCGGTGAGATTGGTCGTTCCGGAAACGACGGATGTGAATGTCCGCCTCGCCGGATCGACATTGATTCTCGACTCCGGAGCGTCCGAGAGCGGGATTCGCCACGAGCAACGCGTCACACTTCCCAAGGCCCAAGCCAATGCCGCCCTTGGTGTGAAAAGAGCGGGCGGGCAACTTGTGATTTCCATTCCCAAAGGTGAACCCGGCACGGCGGGTGCGATTCAGAACCTGCCATCGAGTATCACATTGGATGGCGGATTTGACGCGCTCCGCGACCAGGTCCTCTCGCAGGCGGCCAACATGCTCCAGCAAATGAAGAAGGAGGAAAACTCCGCCGGCGGCGCGGCTCCAGCACAAGACCTCTTCGGCAGCATCCTCGGAAGTATCGCTCCCCAACTGCAAACAGGCACCACTGCCTCCCGGTTCCAAGTCGAAGACCGTGGCGACGCCTACATCATCACTTCCACCCTCCCCGAGGAGCAGGCGCGCAATGTCAGCGTGAATGTCGACAACGAGCGCGCCATCACCATTACATCCAAACACGAAAAACAATCCGCATCCGGCGGCGCGACAGCCTTTAGTTCAGGCTCATCAACCCAGTCCATGACACTCCCCGGCCCCGTTCGGGGCGAAGAACTCAAGATGGACTACAAAAACGGCCGCCTCGAAATCGTTCTTCCCAAAAAATAGCCACCCGCACGACATCCAGCTCCACGAGCACAACCGCGCAGGGTTCGAACCAAAAATTTGGACGATCGTCCAAATTTTTGGTCGCCCATAAAACAAATCGTTCGAGGGCTCTTTGAGGGAGCGGGTTGTTCAGAGCTTATCCTCGGCGAGGATGGAGGCGATTCGCTTGACGCCCGGGTTGGAGAGCATTTCTGACCAAGAGGAGCGGGTGATTTCGACAGCGGCGCCGGGGAGGAGTTCCTGCCAAGGGGCGCTGGATTCGGCGAGATCGGCAGGAAGGACGATGGTGGCCGGGATGTCGCAGGCGGGAAAACGATAGTTTTTGAGAATCGCCTCGTGGCGCATGGCAGCCGCACTTGAAGGCGCGAGGGGTTCCATACGGGAGGCAGTGGCCGAGCGCATGAAGACTTTTTTCATGGAAGCCAGCCATCCACCGGGCTCGTCGGTTGGTGGAGGCATTGCCCCGATCAAAACCAGGCGAGGGAGCGTGCGACCAGCGGCTTGAAGTTGTCGGGCCATTTCCAGAGCCACGATGGCTCCGAATCCAAAACCTGCGAGTTGGAAATTCTGCAATGGCGCGTCCTCGAAGAGGGCGGCGATGTATTGGGCAGCAGCACTCTCGATTGAGGGATGACATGCTTCGGGGTTCAAGGCGCCGCGAGCTGCGATTCCGATCACCCTGCGCGAGTTGCCAAGGGCGTAAAGAAGCTCGGAGTAAGAGTCCGTCAGACCATTCGCCGGATGAACGAGCACCAGCGTGCTGCCACTGCCTTTTGAGCACATCTCGACAAGCGGAGTCCAAGCGGATTGAGGCGCGCGCCTTGTCTGCACTGCGGGCTCAGCCACTTTGGGCGAAGCCGGGGCGACGGAAGGTTGAGGCTGGCTTGCGACGGGCTGAGCGGGCTGAGGCAGGGCGGATTCATCGATCCAACCCGCCCGGTTGAGGAGCCATTGTTTTTGGCAAACGGCATGGCCAACCGCCTGGTCCGACAGTGCGAAAACTCCCTGCAGGCAAACAAAGACATCCAAAACCTGGGGAAACAATTCGCGAACAGATTTGATCTCTTCGGCCGTGGGAAGTCCATTGACCTTGCGAAGCCCGCTTTCGACATACAAATCACCCTCCCAATCGCGCCAAGCGTTGAGACCGGTATCGAATCCAAGCCTGCCACCGGCATCGGGGAGATTTTTCCAGCCCGGAAATTTCAGGAAAAGACGGCCGACATAGCCCGGCGGGATTTCCAGTCCATCCGCATCGGCGATGACCGCTTCGCATTCGGCAGTAGGTTTTCCTGTCGGAATACGAACGGCGTTTTTGCGAATCACTCCCGCAAGGCCGAGACCGCAGAGCGATGCGGGACTGAAAAATACTACCTGCCGCAGGTGAGGCGTGCTTTGTTTTTGCCAGATAGAAGCTGATGAAAGAAGCGGTGAACCGGCTTCCACTGCAACACAACGCAGGGTGGGCGAGCAAGGTTCGCCTTCATGGCCCCAGTCGGCAGCTTGGTTTGCCCACTCAGGGGTTGTGAGGCGCAAATGAGTGACCGGCGCGGCAGCGGAGTCGAGCATATCGAAGCCGGCCACATAGGCTGTGCCGCCAGCGAGAAGGGGGATGAGCCATTCATCGAAAAACGCTCCACCGCCCGGCATGGAGCGAACGAGGAAGGACTGGCCAGGTTGAAAATCCAGAAGCCTTGCGCCTTCCAAGGCCGCCGACACCAGCATGCCGTGCGTGAGAGCCCGAACCATGGGCGGGGCGCCGTCCGAATGACCGGGCATGGTGGCTGCCAATTCATCGGGGCCGACAGTCCTATGTTCGGCGGGAGAGGCTTCCAATGCGTCCCATTCCTGATCGATAGTGATGCGGCGGCGCGTGCCGGCATCAATCGAAGCAGAACTGGCCCCATCGCAAAAAACCAAGGCGACATCATGTGCGGCCAATGTCGACTCGACCCAATCGGCGGGTGCGGTGGGGTCGATCGCCAGACACGAGTTCCCGGCCTTCCAAGCGCCGAGCATGGCCACGCTGATCCAGGCGGATGGGGAAAGAAAGAGCGCCGCGTGCCAACCACCGGCAAGCCCGGTCTGGGCAAGGTGTGCGGCAAGTTTGTCGGAGAGGACATCCAACTCCGCGTAGGTCATTTCATAATCACCGAACTTGACCGCAACAGCCTCGGGACTCCGTTGAACGACTTTCCGGAACGCCTCGACAATGGAGGCGGGCTGTTGATGAATCTCGGGGCCACGGGACCAATCGCGGAGCTGAAGAATTTCGTCGGGCAAGAGAACCGGCATGCGGTTCACTGGCTTGCCGAGGTTTCCAGAGAGCGATCCGATGATTTCGATGAGACGGCCAAGAAAGTCCTTCAAAACTGGCTCGGAGCCGAAAGGACCGGTGAGCGAGAGTTCCAATCGTGGTCCGGGGCGCGCCTCAAGAACCAAGCCCTGGAGGGTCGTTTGCTGAAGCTGAGCGTCGAAGTTGATCCAGCGCGGCAGGGCTGTGTGAATGATGTCGTTGATGGATGATCCCCGCCAAGCGAAGGTCACGGGTATGTCTTGCTGCGTGAAATCCAGTCCGGAACCGCGCAGGGCCTCGTCGCCTTCGATCCAGATGTTTTCGGACATCGCATCCGTGAGCGCCTGCTCGGCGTCGAGCCAGTCCTCCACGGACTCGCTCCATGAGTGGACCACGGGAAGCCAGTTTTGTAAAAAGCCGGCCTCGGTGGATTCACCTCGGGCGTCGAACAGGGTGAGCATGACATTGCCGGAGGCTCCGAATCGGCGCAGAAGGAGGGCCCACAGGCATCGCAGAGCGAGGCTTTCTTCGAGATCGTGATCGAGGCAGAATTTCGAGAAGGCGGAAGTTTTATCCCGGTTCAGCAGGAGCGAGGCGCGAACCTGCTCCCCGTTTCCGAAACGGGGTTCCAAGCGCAATGGTGCCTCGGCATTTTTGAGAAAATCCGCCCAGCCTTTGGGTTTGAGATACTCTGGAAAATTCCCCGCAGCTGAGAGCGGCGCCTGCCCGAGCGTGAGGAGGAGATCGAGAAGAACGCGGGTGATTGAAAACTCATCCAGCAGGAAGGCGGGTGCGGTCAGGAGATAGTGGCCGGCGCCGCCGGGAAGGCGGATTTCGTGGAAACGGATGAGTGGAATGGCTATCGGCTCGAAATCGGCGAGGGCATCGGCTGCGAGAAGGTCGTTCCATTTCGAAGGGATTTCCTCTGCGGGAATGCTCTGCCAATCGAGGGAAATCCAGTGCGGTTCAGCTTTGTCCGCCTCGCGCACCATGACGCCCTCCATCGTTTTCGTGAAGGCGGAGCGAAGGATGGGGTGCCGCTGGATGACGACTTGCCATGCCTGTCGGAGAAAGTCCGAATTCGTGCTTTCGCCGAAACTGATCGAGACCTGGGTGTTGGCACCCGGAGCGCAGGGCGCGCTCAAGTAGCGGTGGTAAGCCGCCGCCTGCATGGGATTGGCCGGGTATTGCCTCATGGTCTATCGAATTTTTACAGACAACCGTCGGTGACAGCGCCTTCGGAGGCGGTGGAGACGAGCTTGGCGTATTTTGCAAGGACACCGCGGTCGTAGCGCGGCTTCGGCTTCTTCCACTTCGCCAAGCGGGCTGCGATTTCCTTCGCTGGAATATCGAGAGTGAGCGAGTGCTTCACGCCATCGATTGTAATCGGGTCGCCATTTTTCACAATGGCAAGCGCCCCGCCATCAAATGCCTCGGGAGTGATGTGCCCGACGACGAATCCGTGAGTGCCTCCCGAGAAGCGCCCGTCCGTGATAAGGGCGACATCCTTGCCGAGGCCGGCTCCCATGACGGCGCTGGTGGGCGAGAGCATTTCGCGCATACCTGGACCGCCTCGAGGCCCCTCGTAGCGGATAACGATGACATCACCCTTCTTGATTTTGTTAGCGAGGATGGCTTCAAGAGCTTTTTCTTCGGATTCAAAAACCCGCGCGGTGCCGCTGAATTTCTCGCCTTCCTTGCCGCTGATTTTGGCGACGGCACCTTCGGAGGCGAGGTTGCCTTTGAGAATGACAAGGTGGCTGTCTTTTTTGATCGGATTCTTGATGGGGCGAATGATCTCCTGGCCTTTCGGATAGGGCTTAAAGGGAGCGAGGTTTTGTTTGAGCGTCTTGCCGGTGACCGTGAGGCAATCGCCGTGGAGCAATCCCTCCGCAAGCAGGGTCTTCATCATTGGCACAATGCCGCCGATGGAGACCAACTCGGACATGAGAAAACGGCCGCTGGGCTTGAGATCGGCGAGAACCGGAACGCGGCGGCCTATGCGGGTGAAATCCTCCAGTGTGAGCTTGATTCTGGCCGTGTGCGCGATTGCAAGCAGGTGCATCACGGCGTTTGTGGATCCACCGAGGGCAATGATGACCGTGATGGCGTTCTCGAGGGCTTCCTTGGAGATGATATCCGAGGGCAGGATGCCGCGCTTGAGCATGTTCAGGACTGCGGCGCCGGCGTTGCGGCAATCCGCGTTCTTCTGGGGCGAGACGGCGTTTTGCGCCGAGCTGTTTGGAAGACTGAAGCCCATCGCCTCGATCGCGGAGGCCATGGTATTGGCCGTATACATTCCGCCGCAGGAGCCCGGCCCAGGGATGGCATTGGACTCCACATCGTGCAGTTCTTTTTTTGTGATTTTGTTAGCGGCGCACTGACCGACAGCCTCGAAGACGGAGACAACATCGAGTTGGCGCTTGGAGAGGCAGCCGGGCAGGATTGTTCCGCCATAGACGAAGACCGCCGCACGGTTCATGCGAACGATCGACATGATGCAGGCGGGCATATTTTTGTCGCAACCGCCGATGGCCACAAATCCGTCGAAGCCCTGGCAACCCACGACCGTCTCGATGGAGTCGGCGATGACCTCGCGCGAGACGAGCGAGTATTTCATCCCCTCGGTGCCCATCGAGATGCCGTCCGAGATCGTGATGGTGTTGAAAATCGTTCCCTTGCCTCCCGCTGCATCGACTCCCAGTGCGGCTTCGCGGGCGAGTTGGTCGATGTGCATATTGCATGGGGTGACCATGCTCCATGTCGAAGCGATGCCAACCTGGGGTTTCGAAAAATCGCTCTCTTTGTATCCGACGGGGTAGAGCATGGCACGGCTCGGCGCCCGGTTGAGACCATCGAAAACGGCTGAGGAATACGGGCGCATGTTGGGTTGGGACTTTGGCATGGTGAAGGTATGAGGCCGGAATTATTCCGACTCCCTTTGGGGAAGAAAAGGCATTTTCACCAGGCAACGGGTAACAAAAAACTCTCCACACTTTACAAGCCCCCTTCGAGGTGGGGATTCTGGACTCCTCACATGACAATTCTCGACCGTCTCGAAAAAACACTGGGCCGCTTTGCGATTCCCGGCCTCATCCGCTATGTCGTGGCTTTGAACGCGCTGGTCTTCATCCTGCTGACGCTCCAACCGGACTACATCCAAGCGCTGCAACTCGATCCTATTGCTTTTCGGAACGGCGAAATCTGGCGGGCGGTGACTTGGATTTTCATCCCAGAAACGATGAGCTTCTTCTGGATCCTCTTTTACCTGATTTTCACTTGGTGGCTTGGCGACATGCTGGAGGAAAGCTGGGGCGTCTTCCGCTTGAACGCCTATTATTTTCTAGGGATGGCGTTCTGCATTGTCTCGGCGCTTCTTTTTGGAGCCACCGGCGGCAACTTTTTTCTAAACCTCTCGCTCTTTTTGGCCGCGGCGACACTGGCACCGAATTTCGAGATTATGCTGTTCATGATTATCCCGGTAAAAATGAAGTGGGTTGCCTTGTTCAGCCTAATCGTTCCAGCCGGATACCTGCTCTTTGGCCCATTAGACATGAAAATGATGGTCGTCATGTGCCTTGGGAACTACCTGCTGTTTTTCGCTCCGGCGTTCCTGAAAAACCGCGCGGAATCGATGCGAACCGGAGAGCGCCGCAAGCGCTTTGAAAAGGCACTCCACAGCGAGCAAACGATCCACTGCTGCGAAGTGTGCAAAATCACCGAGGTCTCCAATCCGGATGCCGAATTCCGCGTTTCGGCGGATGGCAAGGAATACTGCACCGAGCACCTACCATCCCGTGCCAAGCAGGCGTGAGATGGTTCAAATTCCCGCCACGAGCGCGGGAATTTCATGCAAGCCGCGAATGGTGTGATGAGGCTTCACCGCCGCGTGTTCCTCGGAGCCCGGCACCTGCAGCCAGACGGCGGCGGCGAGTTGGGCATTGAGTGCTCCGGCAATGTCGCGCTCGAGGCTGTTGCCCACCATCACAGCGCGGTCCGCCGAGACGCCAAGCTCGCCGAGTAGAATCTGAAAAATTTCAGCACGCGGTTTGCCGATGCCGTGTTCTCCCGACACAGCAATCGCATCGAAGTAGCCACCGAGCCCTGATGCGGCGATTTTTTCCCTCTGCAAATCCGGCGCTCCATTTGTGAGAAGGGCGATCTTGTGAGACTTCTTAAGGCGAACCAGAGTCTCGACGGCGTCCGGCATGAGACGGGCCAACTGGCGCCGTTGGGCGCTGAAGTGGGCCGCGAGTTTTTCGGCGGCGTCTTCATCTGAGACATCCTGCGCCCGGAGAACTGCACTGAAGACGGCCACGCGGTAAGTCCGCGACCACTCGCGCAGCTTGATCAACTCGGGCTTGTCGCCCTCGAAGTGTCCCCAAAGACATTCATGAAAACTGATGCCGATCGATTTTACATAGTCGTAACACGGACCCTGACGCCAGAACTCGGAGCCATACTTTTTGGCATCCGCCAGAAAAGCCGAGGTCTCGATACCGGCGAGTTTGGAAGCGAGTTGGGCCGTAGAAGCCAGGGCCTCCTTGGAAACCGCTTCATCCACAATCAGTGTGTCATCCAGATCAAATAGAATCGCATCAACAGCCATACCCCCTACCCCATTCCACACTCGAAGGGTCTCTGTCGATACTGGAAACTCTTTTTTAACGCCGCGACTCAGGCTGCGGCATCCAGAAGAGCGCCGATGGATCCGAGGATCTCCCGCTTGCCATCGCGGGTTTTCGAGGAGGTGAGAAAGACATCCGGCGTTCCCGCATGGACGGCTGCGAGCGCCTCCAGGAAAGCCTCCGTGTTTTTTTTCACATGCGATGGCTTCAGCTTGTCAGTTTTGGTGAAGACCACAGAAAACGGGCGATCGACCTCGCCGAGCCACTCCAGAAATTCGAGATCGATTTTTTGAGGTTCGTGGCGTGAATCGACCAATACAAAGACGCGGCGCAGGTTTGGCCGGTCCGCGATGTAGCCGGCGATGATATCCTGAAACGCGACGCGGTGGCCCTTCGGCACCTTGGCGTAGCCGTAGCCAGGCAGATCAACCATGCGAAAGGCTCCGTTGATTTTGAAAAAATTGATGAGCTGTGTGCATCCGGGAGTCTGCGACACACGGGCGAGCCCCTGTTTTCCAGTGAGCAGATTCAGAAGCGAAGACTTGCCCACATTAGAACGACCGATGAAGGCAAACTCCGGAACATCATCTTGAGGGCATGCCTCCAGGCCCGGACTGCTTTGCAAGAACTCTGCGGATGTGACACGCATAGCCGGTCAATCAATGAACCGGCGCGTGATGTCTCCGTAGCTCTCGATGCGGCGGTCGCGCAGGAATGGCCAATGGGTGCGCTGAGTGTCCACGCTCTCGAGATCGACCTCGACCACGAGCACTTCGTCCTTATCGCAAGAGGCCTTCGCAATGATCTCCCCCGAAGGGTCTGCGGCGAAACTTTGTCCCCAGAATTCGATGCCGTCGCCACCATCTGGAGCCTCGTGTCCTACGCGGTTTGGAGCGAAGACATAGCATCCGTTAGCTATGGCGTGGCCGCGTTGAACGGTCTCCCAGGAGGAATGCTGGCGGCGGCCATATTTTTCTTTTTCCTTCGGATGCCAACCGATCGCGGTTGGATAGAAAAGAATCTGAGCGCCTTGAAGAGCAGTGAGCCGGGCGGCCTCGGGATACCATTGATCCCAGCAAACGCAGACGCCGATACGGCCAAAACGCGTATCCCAAGCGCGGAATCCGAGATCTCCGGGTGTGAAATAGAATTTCTCGTAAAAGAGAGGATCATCCGGAATGTGCATCTTCCGGTATTTTCCGAGGAAAGATCCATCCGTATCAATAATGGCAGCGGTATTATGATAAAGACCGGGAGCGCGGCGCTCGAAAAGGGAGGCGATAATGACGACACCGAGTTCCTTGGCGAGGTCTTGAAAAGTCGTTGTTGCTGGTCCGGGAATCGGCTCGGCGAGGTCGAAGTATTTGTGATCTTCGATCTGGCAGAAATAGACCGATTGAAAAAGCTCCTGCAGGCAGACAATATTCGCACCCTTGGCTGCGGCCTCGCGCACACCTCGGATGGCAGCGTGGGTGTTGGCTTCGACATCGAGGGAGCAGGAATTTTGGACGAGTCCGACTTTGATTCGGGAATTTGGCATGCGTGAGTGGTATTTTTTTGAAGCGGTCGAGTAAAGGGCTCTGTGTGTCACATTTTTTCAACTGGAAAATCGGCTTGCCTCAAAATTCCGCATTCCGGAATATGAAGTATGAAATCTGAATCACGCGAGGCGCGGGGCGCCAGAGATTGGGATAGTCTTTTCTACAAGGCAGCTGATGACTTCTTTTCAGGCTGCGAGGGTTTGGCACTGACATACGATGATGTGTC
>JBIKUM010000280.1:0-4041 GCA_044347585.1 Terrimicrobiaceae bacterium | reverse complement strand
CACACTCTACAGCGAGATTCTGCCTAAGGACGCGAATTACGAGACCCGACTTGCCGAAGGTTTGCATCTCCATTTGCCGGTGGTTTCGGCCGACATGGACACGGTCACGGAGTCCCGCATGGCGATCGCTCTGGCACTGCACGGCGGGCTTGGACTCATTCACTACAACATGCCGCCGAAGCAGCAACTCTCGGAGGTTTCCAGGGTCAAAAACCATGTGCACGGCTTGATTCGCGAGCCGATCAAAGTCCACCCGGATCAGAAAATCGGCGATGTATTGAATCTCATCGAAGAGAAAAAATTCACCTTCAGCACATTTCCCGTTGTCGATGAATCCGGGCGTCTGCTCGGTCTGCTGCCCGGACATTGTGTTCGCGCCCGCTTTGCCTCTCGTGGCGTGAGTGAGGCGATGGTCAAAAGACCCTCAGTCCTGACCATTCGGGAAGATGAACTCGGCGGCGACCCGATTGCGCGTGCCGACCGTTTTTTTACCGACAATATCGGCATCCACAAACTCCTCGTTGTGGACAAGGACGACCACCTGAAGGGACTCTTCACCTTGAGCGATATCGAACGAATTTCGCAGGAGCGCTCACTCCAGACAAAGCCAGCAAGAGACACCAAATTCCGCCTCATCTGCGGCGCCGCAGTCAGCCCGCCAAGGCTTCCCGATGGATCTCTCGACAAGACCACCCTTCTCGCCCATGTGGGAGCGATGGTGGAACGCGGTTTGGATGCCGTGGCGGTATCAACAGCCCATGGACACACACGAGGCGTCGGCGAGGCGGTGAAGGCCATTCGTTCCGAGTTTGCAGCCCTGCCAATCATCGCCGGAAATGTCACAAGCGGTGCGGGCGTTCAGTTTCTGGCCGAGTGCGGGGCGAATACCGTGAAGGTGGGACAAGGCCCTGGCTCCATCTGCACCACGCGCGTCGTTGCCGGCGTGGGAATCCCCCAACTCACCGCGCTCTATGTTTGCTCGAAAGCTGCGGAAGAGTGCGGAGTCACGATACTGGCGGATGGCGGCATCACCAAATCCGGTGACATCGTCAAAGCCCTCACGCTCTCTCACGCAGTCATCTGCGGCAGCCTCTTGGCAGGCTGTCCCGAGGCTCCAGGCCAGATCATGGAGATCAACGGGAAATTCTATAAACAATACCGGGGCATGGGCAGCCACGCCGCCATGAAAGCCGGCAGCGCCGCCCGCTATGGTCACGGCAAAGACATCAACCGCAAGTCCGCTGCCGAAGGCATCGAGGCTTTGAAGGAAGTCTCCGCACCGACCGACACCGTTCTTGCCCAACTCGCCGGAGGTCTCCAAAGCGGCATGGGCTACTTGGGGGCTGCAAACCTGTCGCAACTCCGTGCCAACGCCCGCTACACCCGCATCACAACATCCGGACTGCGCGAGAGCGCGCCGCACGATGTGATCGAGGTTAAGACCGGCAACGCACTTTAAATCCCCCCCTACTCCGCCTGATTCGGAAACATCTCCGCGATCAGGTGGGCGTAGCGATCCGTAATGACATGCCGCTTGAGCTTGAAGGTATTCGTCATTTCATCACCGACCTCGAAGGGCTTGGGAACGAGACGCCAGGCCGTTATGCGCTCGAAGGCTTTGAAGCCGTTTGAGTGGTTGACCAGGTTACGGATATCCTCGTCGACCAGGTGGCCAGTCTTCGGATTGGCAGCCAGTTCCGCTGCGGTGGATTCCGTGAAACCAGCCTGCCGGAAGTGCTCGAAGGATGGCACGATGAGAGCCGCGAGCGCTTTTTGATCCTGCCCGACAACCATGCACTGGTCGATGAATGGAGACTCAACCAGTCGCGCCTCGATCGGCACGGGTTCGATGTTTTCTCCATTGAGCAGGACGATCGTATCCTTCGACCTGCCGAGAATCTTTAGACAACCATTGTAGGTCACCATGCCGATATCGCCGGTGTTCATCCACCCGTCGCGAAGCACACGGGCCGTTCCCTCCGGATCCTTGTAATAGCCGCGCATGACCTGCGGGCCCTTCACATGAATCTCGCCGCGCATTCCACGCCCGCCGCCGGGACGCCTCGAGTCGGGATACAGGATTTCGCCATTTTGAAGATCGATGATTCGCACCTCGGTGTGCGGGTAGAGTTCGCCCACCGTCCCGATCACCAAGTTTTTCCATGTCCGCACAGCCAGCACCGGCGATGTCTCGGTCATTCCATAACCCTCCAACACTGGAATGCCGATGAAGTTGAAAAACTCATCCACATGAGGCTGCAACGCTCCACCTCCTGAAATTGTTCCGCGAAACTCCCCACCCACGACGGCGCGGAGCTTTTTGAGAACGATGCCATCGAGGAGCTTCGCTGGGACGATGGACGCCAGCCAGAGCACGGCGTGTTTGAAAGCCAGGTTGAGGTTTTGAAAAAGTCCCCGCCCGTGCTCATCCAACTGCTGGCCTTTGAAAAAACGCTCCGCCCGTTTGACATTGCGGGTCACGGCATAGGCCAAATGGAACAGTCTCTGTCGAATCGGCGGGGCGGATTTCACATTCGAGAGGATTTTCAGGTAGAGGTTCTCCCAAAGCCGCGGAGCGGAGGCCATCACAGTTGGACGGACCACTTTCAAATCCTCCGCCAATCCGCGCAGCGAGGTGTAATAGGTGCCAACGCCGCGCGAGATGGAAAGCATTTCAAATGCGCGTTCATAGCTGTGCCAGACGGGCAGGATGGACAAGGCGCGGTCACCCGGGCGCAGGGCGAGCGGCAGATTTTCGATCTGGGAACACATATTCGCATGAGTCAGTTGGACCCCCTTCGGCGTGCCAGTGGTTCCCGAGGTGTAGATGATGGTGCAAAGATCTTCTGGCAAGACGGCACTTGCGCGTTCTTGCGCGGAGCGGTCACCCGCCTGGCGCTTGCGAGCGCCCTCCGCGATGAGCTGATCCAATCGATGAACTCCCTCTGATGCGGGAATGTCTTCGGATGCCATCACAATGATTCCACGCAGGTGGGGTAATTGCGGACGGCAATGTTGGACACGGGCCAGCATGGCCTTGTTCTCCACAAACACAAAACGGGCGTCGGAATGCGTGAGAATATAAATCAACTCCGCATCCGTGATGTCCGTGCCGCGAGGCACATCGGCGGCTCCAGCGAGAAGAATCGCGTAGTCGGAAAGAATCCACTCCAGGCGGTTGTCGGCGAGCAGGCCCACATGCTCACGGGGCTGCACTCCAAGGGCAATGAGGGATGTCGCCAGATCGAGGCCGCGCTCGTAGGTTTCGCGAAAGCTGAGCGGCACAAATGCGCCCGACTTGTCTTTTCTGCAAAAGCCGGGGAGCCCGTCGTAACGAAGAGCGGCACTGGAGTAAACCTGGCACAGGGTGGATCCGTATTTCAAATCAGGCATAAGAGGGAATTTAAGTGTTAATGGGTGAACCCACCGACATCAGGGAGCGTTGGGTTGGGCGATGAGTTTTCTGATCCATGGTTCATAGGAGTTCCGCGCATTCACAGCACGAAGAACTCCCTTTTGATCGAAAAGAAAAACTGTCGGCAGCGCATTGATTCCACACTCCCTCACAAGCGGCCCGGACCAGCCCTTGCCATCGCACGCCGTTGGCCAATCAGGGAGGGAAACCTCTTTCAGGAATGTCGGAACCTGCTCGGGATTTTTATCGAGATTGACCGTTGCCACCTCAATACGGTCGGCAGGCAGGTTCACCAATGCGCGCCGAAAGTCCTCAATCCAAAGAAGACTCGGAGCGGCCTCGGCGGACCAAAATACCAACACAACAATCCGCCCGCGCTGTTTGGCGATGTCGAAAACTCCTCCCTGAACTGTCGGAAATTTCAGAGCAAGCGGCTTATCGAGCAGGTTCAATCTGCGAAGATCGTCCTCAATGCGGCGATTCAGCGCCTCTTCTTTGGAGGCTTGGAGAGCTTCGTCTAAAAGTTGGCGTTTGAGAGAGGGATCGTTGTCACAAATTGTCGCCACCTCGACCAGAAGGCGCGGTGCGCGGCGGTCGCCCGGATAACGAATCGAGTAGTTTCGCGC
>JBIKUM010000558.1:0-3713 GCA_044347585.1 Terrimicrobiaceae bacterium | reverse complement strand
GATGGTCAGCCCCCCGCCGACAATCAATCACCGGATAAGCATGTAGAAAGCACGGTTCGACCTTGTTTGGACGCGGGTTCGACCCCCGCCGGCTCCACAAAGGCTGCTGCGCGGCTTCGCCGCGAGTTTGAGTTTTAGTTTGAGTTTTAGTTTTAGTTGGAGTTGACGTTTGAGTTTGAGTTTGAGTTTTTGCCGCTGCGCGGCAGCGCGTCTGCGCCGCGAGTTTGAGTTTTAGTTGGAGTTTTGAGTTTTCGCCGCTGGGCGGCGAGATGAGAAATTTGACTTCTCTACATAATAGGACCAAGATCCTAGGTTGCCAGAAGGACTTGAAAAGTCCTGAATAGAGGTTATATTTGTGTTTGCGTGAACTTTTCTAATTGGACCTCCGCGCAATTTTTGGTTTCAGGTTAGGTTTTCTCATGTCATTTTCCAACGTCAACTTCGATCATCCCCAGCACATGTATGCGGTTTTTGCATACAGCCTTAAGAAGAATAAATTCGAATTCGACCTACTTATTATGGTTTTGCCCATCAAGCGATGTGTGGAAGCTCAATTGCAACGCGGACATAGACGAAAAGAAGTAATAGCGAACAAAAAGTGGGCTCGAGTAATGAAGTGTTACCAGGCTTTTGAAGGGGTGCAGTTCTTTGAAAGAAGATGCGAAGCATATGCCTATGCCACGAAATTCCGAAACCGAGTCGCATCTTCCCGTCTTGCGCTCATATATGGGGACGGTGAACGCAAATTCAGCGTGTATTGTCATCCTTTGATTCCGGCTGTGATAAGTGATTCAGATTTCAAAAGGCAAAACCCCAATCTTTCACCATTATCATTAACTGAAAACAACTTTTACGTTGGGCAAACGGGGCTCTCAGTTTTGCAACGGATTGAAAACCACATGAACTCGGAAAATGATAGTAAAACTAAATGGGGGCAAGAGTATTTTGTGGGGCGCAATAACCTCAGAGAGTTTGAGCTCGGTAGGACAAAGGGAGAGAGGTTGACGCTGTTGTTTGAGCAGGCGACTGGGCTTCACACATCGAACTTGCTCTACAGTGAATCAATGGTTATTGAGGCCATTTTTGCTCGATGGATAAAGGATCAAGGACACAACGCTTACTTCGCATGACCATTTATATATTGCTCACCTAAGAGAAAGCGTTGTAGGCTTAGTTGTCGGATGTACTGTCTTTGTTGGTTCCTTTCTCGCTTGTCTTTATTCGCATTTGTTGATGCTTAATAGTTGCCGGGTAACGCATGAAAGACGAGATCATTGGTGAGAAGCAAGTGGTTGAAAAGGTGACAATTTTGAGGGAACAAGATTCCGCAGTCAAAGACATGAACAAAATTGATAGACAAAACACCGAACGGGATATTCGAGTTTATATTGAGGTGGCTGATTCAAGCTTGGGCAAAGTCGATTCTATAAGGTGCGAAACAAGCTCGTATCACCAAGCTTTCCTATGCACTTGCGTTAGGTGGAGGGTTTGGTCGGATTAGGTGCTCTCAACTTTATCAAATTATGATTGAATAGGTTCATGTCTGTCCTAATATTTCCATTGATGAGATTTATTTGGATTCTCCTATTTTAGAAGTTGCAAGCCAGAGACCTTTCAATCATGATAAAATATTATCTCGCTATATCACTCTATTTCGTCACACCTGCCATTTCAGCTCAAGAAGCTGATACGCTTTACGTCCCCCAAGATTTTCAAAGTGTACAGCAGGCAATTGATGCGGCCAATGACGGCGATGTTATTCACCTTTCTGAGGGTACATATTCTCCCGGACAAACTTTAGTTATTGACCATAAATCAATTGTTATCGAAGGATGCTGTGACCCAGAGGATGTGATATTGAGCGGGGGAAATTCTCATCGAGTTCTCAATGTTTTCGGGACATTAGAACACCATGTTCAAGTCAGGAATCTCACGCTTTCTCTGGGACGTCCAGGTGCTGATGGCCATGCTTCTGCTTTGAGAGTTTATGATTGCAACGCAACATTTCAAGACCTCGTAATTGAACAAAACGGCGGCGGAACAGGAAATACCGTAGCTTTTGGTTCAGGTCGCAATACGACCCTTTTTGAAAGGTGTATAGTAAGGAACAACTCAGTCGAAAACTATGCTGGTTTACGTTCTGCCACTGCAAGGAATTGCATTCTTCACCACAACAATGGGTGGAACAATACAGGAGTTCTGGCAGACTGTGAGTCAATCAACTGCACTGTATTTGCGAACGGAGGGGGCGCTGGAAATCCATGGACCTCTTCAGGGCTCTCAGGCGGCACCGCACGAAACTGTATTTTTTGGAATAACAGTGCTCAGGCCGCCTACAATCCCGAATCGGTTATTTACTCCCTAAATAGTGGTTACTCGGGTGAGGGTAACATCAATGGGAATCCGATGTTTGTAAATTCTGATGCTGGAGATTTCTCACTCTTGCAGACTTCTCCAGCAATTGACGCAGGCGACCCGAATCCGGATTTCAATGATTCAGATGGCTCACGGAATGACATGGGCGCAATTGCTTTCGGTGTTGATTTCTACGTCCAACATGGCTGCATGGATCCTTTAAGCTGCAACTACGACCCTTACGCTGAAGAAGATGATGGGTCATGCTTGCCACACGATGCTTCTACTGGGTGCATTGACCCCTCCGCTTGCAACTTCAACGCATTTGCACTTTGCGGTGACGATTCCTGTATCTATCCGCCATTCAACTTGTCAAATTGTAACGAGGGGGAGGCAACCTGCGGACCCGGTACAGTATGGGATTCAGTCAGCCAATTGTGTGTGGTGGCCATGCCTGCCGACACTGATTTTGACGGATGTGTGAAACTAAATGACCTGCTCAATTTGTTAAGCGAATATGGTAACTGTGACTTAGGTTTTATGTTAGAAGGGTGCACAGACCCAGAAGCGGAAAATTGGGAGGAAGATGCTAACCACGATGACGGGTCTTGCATCTATTCATTTGCCCCAAGCGAATTAGATGAGCTAGTGTTTGAGTGTTATCTGGATTTTACGGGGCCCTCGTCATGCACTACACCAGAATTGACACCAGGTGCATATTACCTCGAGTTTTCAGGTACATGGTGTGGTGGTTCCTGCTGGAATAACAATACAACTGACTCGGCATACAACATCAATCATCCTTATGCAGAAGATCCAACCATACCCGCACCCGTGTGTCACTTTACATGGAATGAGTACTGCCCACAAGATGATGTTAGTTGTGATTCATTTAGGCCAACTCCCGACGTGTACAACCCCGCGCACGTGTATTTCTATCCGTTCACCTCTCAAGGGGGCGCAGAAACCATTTATGGAGTAAGTGATGAGTGCTGTTGGTGGGACAATTCAGGCGGTTTAAACCTTCGGGTCTTTCGGGCTGTAAATTGAAGCTATGAAGACCAAATTAAGTCCAAATCTGGGTTAATAGCGATTGGATTCTATCCTGCTAGTTCAATTAAGGTTGCCACCTGGCAGTATAGGCCGAGCCGCGAGTTTGAGTTTGAGTTTTAGTTTTAGTTTGAGTTTTAGTTTGGGTTTTTAGACGAGGTTTTTCTTCGGTCTCAACCACGACCTCAACCTCGCTCTCGACCTCAACCTTGTCCTCAACCTCGTTCTCGCTCTCGTTCTGTGCGGCGCAGCCGCACCTGTTCTCGTTCTGTGCGGCGCAGCCGCACCTGTTCTCGTTCTGTGCGGCG
>JBIKUM010000302.1:0-3721 GCA_044347585.1 Terrimicrobiaceae bacterium | reverse complement strand
GGAGCGGATGCGCAGCGTGACGCCCCCGCGTGGATTTCATGAGGGCGGTGTCATTGAGGATTTCTTCGATATCCACTGCGCTGAGGGACTCGATGGAGAGGAGATGTTTCATGGTATGGCTCGAGGGTCCTTTCACTTCTCGGATTCGAGTGTGCGGAGGGTTTCAGAAAATTTTGCCACGGCCTCGTCGATCTCTTGACGTGTCACATTAAGAGGCGGGAGAAAGCGAACGACCGTCTCTCCAGCGGGAATTACAAGCAATCCGGCAGCCATAGCCCTTGTGACGACTTCCAGCGCGGGCGGGCGTGTGGTTTTTGGAAAATCAGCAGCCAACTGGACGCCGATCATCAGACCAATAGCGCGGACTTCCGCAATGAGCGGGCTTGCAAGCGCACGGAGGGACGAGGCGAGGTGGTCACCAAGAACCCGACTACTTTCGAGGAGGCCGTCGCGCTCGATGATCTCGAGAGTCTTCAAGCCAGCGGCGCAGCAAACGGGATTTCCGCCATAGGTTGTTCCATGACTCCCCGCGCCTAGCAGGTCGCAGAGCGGACCGCGCCCATCGATCGCCTTGCTGGAAGCCCAGAAGGCGCCGAGGGGAAAGCCGTTGGCAATGCCTTTGGCCCACGAGACGCCATCAGGCTGGACTTCTTTGGTGATGGCATGCCATCCGCACCAGTCTCCGGTGCGGCCGAGCCCACACTGAACCTCGTCAAAAAGTAAAAGCATATCCCGCTCGTCGCAGAGCGCACGGAGACCGCGCAGAAACTCCGCCGTGGCGGGATGAATGCCCCCCTCGCCCTGAATCGGCTCGACCAGGATCGCAATGGAATTCGAGTCCAGCGCGGCGCGAGCGGCGTCGAGATCACCGAATGGCACATGCTGAAAACCAGACAACATGGGGCCAAAATCTTTTTTCACCTTCTCCTGTCCGGTTGCGGAAATGCAGGCCATGGTGCGTCCGTGAAACGAGCCGGTGAAGGTCAGAATACCCGACCTGCCGGTTGCACTGCCAAAGCGGCGGGCCAACTTGATCAGCCCCTCATTGGCCTCGGCTCCGCTGTTGCAGAAAAAAACTTTTCCCTCTCCGGTCACCTCAACCAGACGCTTGGCTAGGGCAGACTGCGGACCTGTGCGGTAGAGATTGGATGTGTGAACGAGCCTGCCAGCCTGCTCGCAGACTGCGGCTGTGACCTCGGGATGCGCGTGCCCGAGCGAGCACACGGCGATGCCTGCACCAAAGTCCAAAATTTTTCGGCCTGAGGTGTCCCAGATGTGGCACCCAGATCCGCGCTCGATATCGAGATCGAAGCGTCCATAGGTGGGAATGACAAAACGAGAGTAGTCTTCGGCGAGCGGGCTCATGGTCTTGGGGAAGAGAAACGGGCGGGACCATTGCTGATCCCGCCCGGTCCGTCAGGGGATTCCTCGGGAGAAATCTTCCACCGGTTTCTGGTTAAAATTTTTAGCGGGATAGCCTGTGGCGTCCCGCCAGGATTTACTCGGACTTCTTGGCTTCCGAGGATGCAACGGTCTCAACAACCGCCTCCTCGATGCCGGCGCCTTCTGTATCCACCCACTCGATGTAGGCCATAGGAGCAGAGTCGCTCATGCGCTGACCGAGTTTGATGATGCGGGTGTAACCGCCCTTGCGGGTCGCAGCGCGAGGAGCGACTTCGGCGAAGAGCTTTTTGACGGCGTCCTTCTGGCCAAGGTAGCCTGCGGCGAGGCGGCGGGCATGCAGGTCACCGCGCTTGCCGAGGGTAACCATTTTTTCCGCGAGCGGACGAACGGCTTTGGCCTTGGCGAGGGTGGTTTTGATGCGTTTGTGTTCGATGAGGCTGCAGACCTGATTAGCGAGCAAAGCATCGCGGTGTGCGGTCGAGCGTCCGAGTTTGACAGTTTTCTTACGGTGGCGCATGGCGTGTTATTTGGATTCCTCCACAGCAGGGAGTTCGATGAGACCCTGGTCGAGCTTCATACCGAGGCCCAGACCGAGTTGGGTGAGTTTGTCTTTGATTTCGTTGAGGGATTTTTTGCCGAAGTTGCGATACTTGAGCATCTCGGCTTCGCTCTTGAGAGCGAGTTGTCCCACGGAAGTGATGTTTGCGTTGTTGAGGCAGTTTGCCGCGCGAACGGAAAGCTCGATCTCGTTGACGCTCATGTTGAGGAGCTTCTTGAGACGGCTGTTTTCTTGGCTGACCTCTTGCGGGGTTTCATCAAATTCAACGACATTTTCGCTGAATCCGACAAAGACATCCAAGTGGTGGCGCAGAATAGCGGAAGCCTGGAGAAGGGCATCGTCGGGAGTGATGCGGCCGTCGGTCCAGATTTCGAGGATGACCTTGTCGTAGTCCGTGCGCTGGCCAACGCGGGTGTTTTGCACAGCGTATTTGACGCGGGTCACTGGCGAGAAGATCGAGTCGATGGCGATTACGCCGATTGGTTGGTCGGAGCGCTTGTTTTCATCACCGGTGGCGAATCCGCGGCCGACCTTCACTTCGAACTCGGCCTCGAACTTCATCTTCTTGTCCAGCGTGCAGACGATCTGCTCGGGGTTCAAAACCTCGCACTGGTTCGTGCTCTGGATGTCACCGGCTGTGATGACGCCCTCCTTGTTGACTGCGAGCTTCAGCGTGCGGGGCTCGTGGTCGTGGGCTTTGAATTTGATTTTTTTGAGATTGAGAATGATGTCCACGACATCTTCAACTACTCCGGGAAGGGTGCTGAATTCGTGCTGAACGCCTTCGATTTTAACGGAGGTGATTGCAGCGCCTTCGAGAGAGCTGAGAAGGACGCGGCGCAGGGAGTTTCCGATAGTGTGCCCGTAACCGGCCTCAAAAGGCTCGGCAACAAAAAGAGCATATTTATCTGTGGATGACTTTTCCTCTTTGACGAGGGATTTCGGCATTTCAAACCGACCAAGACGAACTGGCATGTGTGTATTGTTTCTGCAATATCGCCGGGTTTCCCTGTGCGCTTTCGGCCGAGCATCAAAGATGACGACCACAGGACCAACGGCGACTTTCTGATTTCGCGCGAGTGGGTCTGTATACCACAGCTCCGCATGGAGTCAAGCATCCGGAGCGATTTTTTTTAGGCGATTGGAAACAGAGGTGAGCCTCGAAAAAACGCGATGATGAAAAAGGCTGCCAGCGTGAACTTGAAGCAGCGAGAAGTTTTCGAAGGTTGATCGCTTTTTGGAATTGACTTCACCGAGGCAACGCATAGGTTGGGATACCTCAAGCGGGTATAGCTTAGTGGTAAAGTTCCTGCCTTCCAAGCAGGCCATGAGGGTTCGATTCCCTCTACCCGCTCCACTTTCTCCTCCCTCACCTGCCGATTGCAGTCCGATTGGTTAGACCGCGAGCGAGTAGGAACTCAGCACTCGAAAAACATCGTGGATGTGGGTGTCCTTTTTGAACTCCAGGGAGATCGGTTCTGGGCGGCTCTTGATCCAGATTTTGATTTCCGCGTCGAGGTCGAAGTGACCCGCTGTTTCCTTGGTGAAGTAGTCGATGCTTTTGTAAGGAACGCTGGTGTATTCCCGCTTCTTGCCTGTCATGCCTTGTTTGTTCACGAGGAAAAGCCGGAGGTTGGTGAACACGATGAGGTCGCGAAAGAGTTTGTAGGCGTGTTGAATTTCCTCACCGTCTATGAGGAGTTGGGAAAATTCATTCTCCAACTTCGAGGCATCGACCTCCGAGGCGTTGCCAATAAG
>JBIKUM010000301.1:0-3727 GCA_044347585.1 Terrimicrobiaceae bacterium | reverse complement strand
CTTCGTGACCTCGTCCGCAATGCTGGAAAAGTCCTCTTCGTCGGAACCAAAAAGCAGGCCCAAGGCGCCATCGCCGAAGCAGCCGAGGCCACTGGCCAGTTCTATGTCAACCAGCGCTGGCTGGGTGGAACGCTCACCAACCTCACCACCATCCGCCGCAGCGTGGCCCGTCTCAAAGAAATCCAGGCCCTCGAGAAATCTCCGGCCTTCGCCAAGATCAACAAAGCCGAGGCCTCATCCATCCGCCGCGAAGGTGCCAAGCTCCTTCACAACCTCGGTGGCATCGCCGAAATGGGCAAACTTCCCGATGTGATGGTCGTCATCGACACCGTCCGTGAAGAAATCGCCGTTGCCGAAGCCAACCGCCTCGGAATTCCGGTCATCGCCATCGTGGATACGAACAGCAACCCAGAGAATATCGCCTACCCGATTGCCGGAAACGACGACGCCATCCGCTCGATCCGCGTGGTCCTCTCCAAACTCGTCGAGGCCATCCTCGAAGGCAAAGGCAGCGGAGCCAAAGCCCGCAAGCCCGAGCTCGCCGCCGTCTCCGAGTAAACAGCAATAGATCCGACTGATCCGTCAGATCAGTCCGATCCGACCGATCAAAAAAAATTACCATGTCCGAAATCTCAGCAAACCTTGTCAAAGAACTCCGCGAAAAAACCAACGCGGGGATGATGGATTGTAAAAAAGCCCTCACCGAAGCCGGTGGCGATCTCGCCGCCGCCGAGGAGCTTCTCCGCAAAAAAGGCATCGCCAGCGCCGGCAAGAAAGCCTCCCGCGAAGCGAAGGAAGGCACCATCGCCTCCTACATCCACCTCGCCGGCAAAGTCGGCGTCCTCGTCGAAATCAACTGCGAAACCGACTTCGTCGCCAAAAACGAAATCTTCCGCGAGTTCGTCAAGGATGTCACCCTCCACATCGCCGCCTCGCACCCGCTCTATGTGACCCGCGAACAAGTTCCGGCCGACCTCATCGCCCGCGAACGCGATATTGCCGCCGCACAAGTCCAAGGCAAACCCGCCAACATCGTGGATAAAATCGTCGACGGCAAAATCGACAAATTCTACGGCACCGTCTGCCTTCTCGAGCAACCCTTCATTAAAAACCCCGAGACGACCATCAAAGACCTCGTCTCCAGCAAAATCGCGGAACTCGGCGAAAACATCATTATCCGCCGCTTCACCCGCTACACCGTCGGCGAAGAAATCGCTTAAGAAATTCCCTCTCCACAAACGGGGTCACGGCTTCAAAATCGTGCCCCCGTTTTTTTTCGCCCCGATTTTCCCTTTGCCCCGGACATCACGCTCGCAGAAACGCCACTTTGCTGCTGAAATTTGGTTCAAGCAAGACGACGACCCGTCCTGTTTTGCATTTCGCGCGGCAGCGCGTAAATCCTTGGAGGGTCGACCTCCGGCTTGACCCAAATTCCCCCTCGAAAGCCACCGAACCACTCCCGGACATCACCACGCCAAAAAAACGCCCAAACCACTCCCGGCGCCTGCGTGACCGAGACGGGCATGCTATCCTGACTTCCCGAGTGAAAGGCCGCAACCTATTGCATATCAGTATTTGGGAATTTTGTTTCGGGCTACAATCCTTGTTTTACATTGATTTCAATTGTGTTATGAAAATCCTGATTTTACACGACCCATGCAAACAACTCAATATTTTACTTGCTATGTAGCAAGCAAAATTTCTTTAAGTTGTTGATAAATAAGAGACGAAATTTTTCGAAAAGGGAAGTTAGGCTATTCGTGGTTGAGGAATTTTCATTGGCCTGGACCGCTATCGATCTGTCTAACTTTAGGGCACGACACTATAGGTTACATACCCCATTGAACAGCCTCCCCTCGTTACGCAAAATTGTGGGCCATGAAAAAACACTTTTTCCTATTGATGGCCTTCGCGGTCCCGTTTGTCTTCTCCAGTTGCAGCTTCAGCGTAAGAACACAAAGGTCAGCGCCTACCGAGCAGGTGAAGACAACCACTCAAAAAACCACAACCAAGAGCCCCAACTCCACTACAGTCGAGACCCAAACATCACGCTCTTATTAATTTGTAAATAATGTCCGGATATTCCTGTCGCCATCTCCCCTCTTTTCTCGAGCTCCAAACCATCAACGACTAATAAGTCGTAAGCTGTTGAAGTGAAAAGCACGAGTTGCATCCGCTCGCAAAAAATGTTCCCGTTTACTATCCACCTTCGCGCAGCCCCGTAGCCGAGGCTGCGTGAAGGTTTCGGCGGGTAATTATAACCGCCCCCCAAATTTCATTGAGGGCCTACTTTACAGCACTCGCCTTCCTTGGATTATGCGGACAAGCACGACTACAAGAGCAACCACCAGAAGGATATGAATTAATCCTCCCATGGTGTAGCTCGTAATTAAGCCGAGAGCGTAGAGCAGAACCAACAAGATCGCTATGGTGATTAACATAGGGATATTTCCTTTCTTTTTTTGAAACGAGGATTTGGGAAATCCTCATATTGCTTGGTCCTCAACATGGCCCACCGAGGTCGGGCTTTCCATGGGGTCATCGCCTCATGGGCAAAACCAAATTCCGGAACGATCTTCACAAAGGAAAACGCACATCATGAAAACACAAGACATACTCGAACAAGCCGATCAAACCGCCAAGCAAGTGAAATCCTTTTACAACCGCGCTGTGGTGAAAACCTGCGAGGGGTCCAAGGCGGCGGATGAACTTTTACACCACCATACCTACAAGACGCTCGCTACGGGAATGCTTTTGGGCGTGGTCACTGGCTATTTCTTTGCGCAGAAATGCCGCTGTGGTTCCCGTTGATATGCAGTTTGTTGCTCCGACCGCCTGAGATCTTATGAAAAATCTCCTCCTCGCATCTATTCTGATGATCATTCTCGGTGTGGTGGCATTGACCTACCAAGGCATCACCTACACCACTACGGAGAAGGCCATAGACATTGGGCCGTTGCAAATCACGGCTGAACGCACATACACTATCCCATGCCTGCCCATTCTTGGTGCCATTTCCATTATGGGTGGCGTGTTTTATTGTTGGCCTCACGGCGAAACGCTTGAGCGCTCCGGGGCGGCGGGATATTCGTGTGGTTAGCGCCTCGCGCAAAAAATTTCCGATGAAGGGATTGTTGATTCCCAGTGGGTCCTTACCCCCGTGGCGAGGCTGACGCTGCAAGAGTAAAGTTAATCATGAAATTGATTTCCATACTCCTTGCCGCCGCCATGCTCACCGGATGCGCTGCCTTTGATGAACTCATGCGAGTCACCAACACCAACTATTCGGGCCAATCTGGAAATTACAATAAAAAGCACCACAATCGAAACACTTATAGCGATCGCTGCCAACAAGGATATCGGGCAGGGTATTACGATTCGAGAAATCGCGGATATTACTAACGGCGTTACCACACAAGTCGGACCCCGGCGGCGCGGCGTCCCTACCCAGGCAATCGATCGCGCTGCCGCGCGCCAGCGCGCTTCGTAGCCCCCAAGGTAGGGCACGCCAGGCCCTTGGCGTCCCAAACTTCAGCCGCGAAGCGGCGTCTCTGCTCGATACAATGGCGCCATCGGCAATCAGCCGACCTTCCACACCGCCAAGACAAACAAAAAAGCCATTTCGCCTTTCAGCGAAATGGCTTGTTTTTGGGTGTGCGCCGGGGAAGCCGGCAGCCACGTGGGTGAAAGTCCCACCGGTCGAATTAGACGGTTCACGACCGAAAGA
>JBIKUM010000557.1:0-3728 GCA_044347585.1 Terrimicrobiaceae bacterium | reverse complement strand
CCTCAGGGCCAAGCCCGATCTCCGCTACTTCCATCCCGATCCTCTCAACTTTGGAACATGGGATACTTATGATTACTGGCTCGATCCTCAGCGTCAGTTAGATATTATCAGTGGGCGTAAAGGCCGTGAAGGCTTCACTCGCTGGGATTGGAATAAGCGCGACGATGATCCTACCAAATCTGTTACCATCTTTGGTGGTGCTCCTTGGGGTGCTACAGGTGTGGGTACAAGAGCCAATCCTTGGGTTCCCTTGGGCGGTGGTCCTATTGATCCTAACACCCTGTATTACCGCAACGATTCAGGTGTTTATGTATTCCGTATGGCCGTTCAGGATTCAACCGGTTGTAAAGACACCATTGCAAGACGCCTATTTATTAGCCGTTTGGACGCGAAGTTTAGACTCGATTTGACCGTGCCAAGTTGTAATTCTGTAATTGAATTCTTCGATAGCACCAAGCTTTTCGATCCATGCAACTGGGCTATCAAGAATTGCAATGGTCCTCAGCCAACAGAATGTGATTTCATTCGTGAGTATTACATCGATTGGGGTGATAACAAAAACAACTTGTTCAAGAGATCAAATTCTTCTCAGGAACTGTTGCCCCCGCGTTTGGCACACAAGTACACCAGAAACGGATGGTTTAAGGTTCAGATTTTGGTTAAAACCGACCAGGGTTGCAACGATACCATCAGCCGCTGGATTAAAATTCCCGGTCCTCGTCCTAAGTTTGAGTTTAAGGATTTTGCCGGAAATGAAGTGTCAATCTGTGTGGGTGACAGCGTAAGGTTTACAAACCTCACCGATAGTGCCAGCACCAGTGCTGACTGGACTTGGTTCTTCGGAGACGGATCTTTGACCAACAAGCCCAATCAGATTCTGAGTCACACCTATACCAAGCCCGGACGCTATTATGTGTTCCTCGAGCAGTTTGACTCTCTGATTGTTCCACCCAATATCCGTAAGTTCTGTCCTGCTACCTTCCCCGATACTGCAGGTGGTCAGGCTGCGTTCATCGTAAATGTGATTCGCAGAGATACAGTTCGCGGATTTATTGTTAAGCCGGCTATCTGTCCGAATGATACCAATGAGTTTGTTGACAATTCGGATACCATTTTCAAGTCGTTCAAATGGACATTTGAAAACCTCAGTACCGGTTTGGTTGATACCATTACTGTAACCAGCAAGAATTATAAACGAGTCTTCTCAACGCCGGGTACCTACAGGGTAACTCACGAGGCCTTCTACAGTGGTTCACATCCAAGACCATGGTGTCCGTCGCCGCCGGTTGTAATCACCTTCCTGGTTGATTCAGTTAAGGCCGACTTCACCATCGACAGCAGCGGTAAGCCCGATTTCAGTTTCACCAGAACCGATATCAATGGCACAAGCTGGCGCTGGGGCTTCAGGCATCCTAACGACATTAAGAATACACTGCCCAAGATATTCCTGGAGCAGAACAACAGCAGCGACAAAACTGTTAAGTATTCTTACGACAGCAGCGGTAAATACTGGGTTTGTTTGATTGCCAAGAGCTCAAATGGTTGCAGCGATACCATTTGTAAGCAGGTGGTGGTTGACCTCTTCATTTACCTTGCGAATGTGTTCACACCGGGCAATGGTGATGATAAGAACGAGGAATACTATGTACCCATCCAGGGTCAAGATCTCTTCCAGTTGAAAATATTCAATCGTTGGGGTGAAAGAGTATTCGAAAGCGAGAATCCTAAAGTGCGCTGGAACGGCAAGGTGAATAACACCGGAGCCGAAGTGCCCGAAGGAACTTACTTCTATCAGCTTACTTACCGTTTCCGCGGAAGAGAGCAGAAGTATGTAACCGGTTCTATTAACCTCATCAGAGGAGGCAATTAATCTCCGTCTGAAATAAGAAAAAGCCCCGCCTAACGGCGGGGCTTTTTTATGGCCTAAATTTGCAGCATGCTTTCCCGCGAAGATGTTATTGCTGCCCGAGCTACACCGCCAGGAAGTGGTGCCATTGCTGTGGTTAGAATTAGCGGACCCGGGGCTTTGGCAATTGCTGATAAGGTGGTTGACCGTACCGTGTCCGACATGTCATCGCATACAGCTCACCTTCGCAATCTCGTGGATGTAGAAGGAAGATTTGACGAGGCACTCGCAGTTGTGTTTAAAGGTCCTAAAAGTTATACCGGAGATGATACGGTAGAATTTAGCGTTCACGGTTCAGATTACATTGTTCAAAGATTGCTGAAGGCCCTTTATCGGGCCGGAGCCAGACCTGCAGAGGCCGGAGAGTTTACCTTTCGTGCATTTTTCAATGGCAAACTGGATTTGGCGCAGGCCGAAGGTGTTGCCGATTTAATAGCTGCAGACTCAGCTGCGGCTCACAGAGCAGCGTTTCATCAGTTGAAAGGCGGTGTAAGCAAGGATATTGGTTTGCTGCGCGAACAACTCATCAAGTTTGCTGCTTTAATAGAGTTGGAACTTGATTTTGGCGAGGAGGATGTGGAGTTTGCCGGCCGTTTGGAGTTACGCGAACTGCTAAACAGCTCTTTGTTGTCTGTGAGGGATCTGATGAAATCGTTTGAGCTGGGAAATGCCGTGAAGGAAGGAATACAGGTTGTGCTTGCAGGTAGGCCCAACGCGGGAAAGAGTACCCTTTTTAATTTGTTACTTCGGGAAGATCGTGCCATAGTTTCGGATATTGCCGGAACCACACGCGATGCACTGGAAGACCGGCTCATTGTTGATGGTATTCGTTTGCGACTGATCGATACGGCCGGGATTCGCGAGGCCACCGATACCATTGAAAAGCTGGGCATAGAACGCACTTATCGTCATATTAGCGGTGGGGCGCTAACATTGCTTGTGTTCGATTTGACTTCGGCCAGTAAAGAACAACTTGGCAGCGATGTGGCCGAAATAAAGGCCAGAACAGGCAAAGTGATATGTATTGGAAACAAACTCGATTTAACCGGCAGATCGGAAAATGAGATTGAGGCGCAGTGGGGCGATTTTTTAAAGGGTTTGGGTGTTGAGGCGTTCATTGCAGTGTCGGGATTAATTGAAGGGCACAGAGAGCATTTAAAAGGCATTTTACGGGGGGTGGTTGCAGCGGATGATCTGCATTCTGACAGGAGCATGGTTACATCTTTAAGGCATTTTCACGCCCTTCAGCGCAGCGAACAGTCTTTGATGTTGGTGATGCAGGCGCTAGATAATGGCTTTACCGGCGATTTGCTCGCCTCTGATTTACGCGAAGCCCTGAATGCTTTGGGCGAGGTAACAGGGCAAGTGAGCAGCGAGGACCTGCTGGATTATGTGTTTAGTAAGTTTTGTATAGGAAAGTAACGATTTGTTTCCCAAATCCACTTTTTTGCCGTTTGATGGATGCAATTTCATTTTAATAAGTTAGCAATGCTATTAAAAAGGGTTCAGCAACAATTGAAATTGACCGATTAATCTCACAGCCACACAATACTATAACAGACGATGGCAAACGAGTTTTTTTTGACGCTTTACCCTAGGAGTTCACCCGTAAAGTAGCCACCTCATAGACACAAAATTCAAGCTATCCGCCCGTACCATGGACGGTGTGTTTAAATCTGTCACAGGAGTACCCCTTACCGGAATAAAGGTTAGGCATTTCCAAAGAGTTTAAAATATAGTTTATCAATACATTAAATATATAAAAAGTAAGTTTATAGACTTACAAATAACTTTTAAAAGTCAGTATATAGACTTACATTTG
>JBIKUM010000556.1:0-3730 GCA_044347585.1 Terrimicrobiaceae bacterium | reverse complement strand
CGTGCGCGAATTGGTCGGCACGCTGGCGGTCGGCGTCCTGCCCGAAATTGTGATTGATTGGGAGCGCGTCGTCAGGGAACTGGATTACTGAGGTTCAAGGACGCGAAGGCGCTGACGACTTCGTCGACGCCGATATCGGCAACATCGAGCGAGGGTTTTTGCAGCAGGCGATAGTGGACGCCCCAAGGCCGCCAATGCGTCGCGCCGGAGTTGCCGAACAGGCAGACGATGGGCAGGCCCAGGCCCGCTCCGATATGCATGGCGCCGCCATCGGCGCAGATCATTGCATCGCATTCAGCCAAGGCGGCGATCAACTCGGCAAGGGTTTGCGTGGGGCTGGGAATCACCGTAGCGCTGGCGCCGACTCTTGCCATCACTTCCCTTGCCTTGGCATCGTCGCCCGGGTGCAAGGGGTTGTCTTCGGTGCCAGGCGACCAGAGAAGGATGAAACGTACGGGGCCCAGTGAGGCAATCGCCTTGATGGTTTCGGCAAAGCGCTCTGCCGGCCAGCGTTGCGAGGGTTTGCGCGCGCTGATGTGGACACCGATGGTGAGAGTCGGCGCTGGCGAGACGGCGATCGGAACCGCCACTTTGCAGGTCGGTGGCGGACCCTCGATGCCGTAGATCGTCGCAACGCGAAACACGTCCTCGACTTCATGGCGATCATCTTTGTCGAGCGACAGAGATACATCCAGCCCGCCGTTCTCCCCGAAGCCAATAATCCGTTTGGGTTTTAGCCACCGCGCGAGCGCGATAAGTCGCGGCTGTGGCGCCGGCGCGGCAAGGATCACGTCGTCGAGCTGCATTCGGCGCAGCTGCCGCATCATCATCAGACGACGCCAGAGGATTCCCGGCAGCGACTCGTTTTGACCGCGATGCTTGGCCTTGGTATAGACGAACACTTCGTCGAGATCCGGATTGCCGTCCAGCACCGGAGCGTTGTAGCTATTGACCAGCGCGCCCAGCCAGCCCTCCGGAAAGCGCTGGCGCAATGCGGCGATCAGCGGGGTGGTGCAGACCAGGTCGCCGATGTTGTCGCGGCGGATGATCAGTATTTTTGGGTTGGGATGTGGGCTCAAGGTAAACTGCCGCGCTATGGCTACATATGCAATTGGCGACCTGCAGGGCTGTTACGACCCGCTGCGCCGCCTGCTCGACTATATCAGTTTCGATCCGGCCGCCGACCGTCTCTGGTTTGTCGGCGATCTGGTCAATCGCGGCCCTGCTTCACTCGAGGTGCTGCGCTTCGTCAAGTCGCTCGGCGCCGCGGCGACGGTCGTGCTCGGCAATCATGATCTGCACCTGGTGATGCAGGCCGAAGGCTACGGCAAGGCGAACAAGGAAGATACGCTCGGTGAAATCCTCGGCGCCGTCGACCGCGATGAGTTGCTGGCTTGGTTGCGGGCGCAGCCCTTGTTTCATGTCGAGGGCGACTGGGCGATGGTGCACGCCGGTCTGCTGCCGACCTGGACGGCCGCCCAGGCAAAAGCGCTTTCCGACGAAGCGTCGGCGGCACTGACGGCGGACGATTTCCGAGAGTTTCTGGCGCACATGTGGGGTTCGGAGCCGGCATCATGGCGCGACGATCTGGCGGGATGGGATCGCCTGCGTGTGGTGGTGAATGCGATGACGCGCATGCGCTACGTGACAGCCACCGGCGCCATGGAATTCCGTGCGACGGGGGCCAAGGCGCCACCGGACAAGGGGCCGTCGGGCTGCGTGCCGTGGTTTGCCGCGCCGATGCGGGCGAGTGCGGACCATCAAATTGTGTGCGGGCACTGGTCGGCCCTGGGTTTTCACCAAGAGAAAAATCTTCTGGCGCTCGACACGGGGTGCCTCTGGGGCGGCTGCCTGACGGCGGTGCGGCTGGAAGACCGCCGGGTCATGCGTCAGCCTTGCCCGCAGCAGGCAAAGCCTTCGGGCTGGGATTGAAGAGAGTATGAAATGATGACGTCGCGCATATTCCGGAAGGCCGCACCATGATCCTGGTCACCGGCGGCACGGGCTACATCGGATCGCACGCCTGCGTGGCCCTGGCCGCGGCCGGACACGACCTGCTGATCCTCGACAACTTGTGCAACAGCCGCGCCGATGTGGCCGACCGGCTGGAAACGCTGTGCGGCAAACGCCCGGATTTTGTCGAGGGCGATGTCCGTGATTCCGTCGTCCTCGACCGGATTTTTGATCGGCACCCGATCGCGGCGGTGATGCACTTCGCCGGCCTCAAGGCGGTGGGCGAATCCGTCGCAAAGCCGCTTGAGTATTTCGACAACAACGTGCACGGCACGCTTCAGTTGCTGGCTGCCATGCGCCGGGCGAGCGTCAAGACTTTTGTTTTTTCGTCATCGGCCACGGTCTATGGCGATCCGGCCAGCGTGCCGATCCGCGAAGACTTTCCGCGCTCGGCGACCAATCCTTACGGACGCAGCAAGCTCATCATCGAAGACATCCTCGCCGATCTTCACCATGCCGAACCCGATTGGCGCATCGCCCGCCTGCGTTACTTCAATCCGGTCGGTGCGCACGAGTCCGGTGCATGCCCAACAATCTGATGCCCTTCATCGCGCAGGTGGCCGTTGGCAGGCGGGAACACCTCAACATCTGGGGCAACGACTATCCGACACCGGATGGCACCGGAGTGCGCGATTACATCCATGTAGTCGATCTGGCCGAAGGCCACGTTGCGGCGCTCGATTTCCTCAATCGGCGGGGAGGCATGCTCACCGTGAATCTCGGCACGGGGCAGGGCTATTCAGTCCTCGACATGGTCAAGGCTTTCGAAAAAGCCAGCCGGTGCGGTATTCCATGCAAGATCGGACCGCGCCGAGCCGGCGACATCGCCCAATGCTGGGCCGCCACTGGCTTGGCCGAGGAATTACTGGGCTGGAAATCGAAGCGAGGGCTGGAGCAGATGTGCGCCGATGCTTGGCGGTGGCAACAGTGGTGCGAGAAGCACGCGATCCGCAACTGAATCGCCGTGGCTTCTTGGTCAGGCCGGCCGAGACCTGTCGTAAAGCGTTTCAGGAGCGATGTCGATATTCCCCGGCCAGACCACCGTGCCGTAGTCGACTCGTGCCATGGTGAAAAGTGGCGATCCTTTAAGGCTTGCAAACGGACGCTTGTCCATATAAGGGGCCATATCGAACACGCGCTTTTCCCCATTTTCAAATTCAAGGTACAGCCTGTAGTCCGGGGTTGCTTGAACTTTGATGACGTCCAGCAGTATGTTCATGATCTTGATCACTGCAAGGGTGCGATACGGAACGGCTGCTCTCCGGCGACAGCCAACTCCCAATCGGCGAACAGTTCATCTTTGTGAATCTCGATCCACGCCTGAACCATCTTTAGTTGCTTTGGCGGAATTGCACCCGCGAGAATGTGCCCATCTTCGATGGCAATGGAGGCCTTCGAGCCCGAGTAACGAACATGGATGTGGGGCAGGTTGTGACGATCGTTGTCTTCAAACAGAATCGCTACCAGAATGCCGTAAAACATACTGATGGTGGGCATCAATATCCTCCTCAGATGGGTATTCTAACGCGACCTGATTTGCCCTCTTCCGTGCATGATCGGCGTTGCCCCATGTTATGCCCGCCCGACAGCATCGCTGCCTCAATGCGATACCCGCGTCACCCCGCCACCTGACAACACCCGCACGCGTTCGCCGGCACGGAATTGTTCATCGGCTTCCTGGGTCACGGCGATGATTTTCCCGCTGTCCAGCTTGATG
>JBIKUM010000300.1:0-3733 GCA_044347585.1 Terrimicrobiaceae bacterium | reverse complement strand
GCTGGGTGACCTCGAAGTCCTCTTGGCAGTGGGTGACATCGATATGGTTCTCGATGCACCAGGCTCGGCGCTGCTCGTGAGTTCTTTCATACCAGTCTGGCACGATGCCTTTGATGAGGTCTGCGTAATCGGTGCGGCGCCACGGGCGGGTGAGGTCGATCGTGCGGAGGACATTGCCTTCTGCGTCCTTGTGTTCGATTTGGAGCGTGCCGCAGACCGTTTGAGCGACATGGCAGACCATCTCCTCGACGAGTTCGGCCATTTTTTCGAAGTCGGCGCAGGCCCAGTAGGCTTCGAGCATGGTGAACTCGGGATTGTGGCGGCGGGATATGCCTTCGTTGCGGAAGTTGCGGTTGAGTTCGAAAATTTTAGTAAAGCCGCCGACGAGCAGGCGCTTGAGGTAGAGTTCCGGCGCGATGCGGAGGTAGAGGTCCACGCCAAGTGCATTGTGGTGTGTTTTGAAGGGGGCAGCTGCCGCACCTCCAGGAACCGCTTGCATCATGGGTGTTTCGACTTCGATGAAGCCTCGGTCCTCGAGGAAGCGCCGGATTTCGCGGACGATGGCGATGCGCTTCTGGAAGACTTCCATCGACTCCGGATTGGAGATGAGGTCGAGGTAGCGCTGGCGGTATTTGATTTCCGTGTCCTGAACCCCATGCCACTTGTCGGGGAGGGGGCGTAGGGATTTCGAGAGAACAGTAAAACTGGTCGCCTTGATGCTTGGCTCGCCGGTTTTGGTGACGAAGGTTTCGCCTTCGATGCCAATGAAATCGCCAATGTCGAGGTGGTCAAAAACGGCCATTGTCTCCGCGCCGACTTCCTTGGCATTCAGATAAACCTGCATGCGTCCGGAGCTGTCCGAGAGATCGATAAAGTGGCTCTTGCCCATGTTGCGATGGGCAGTGATGCGTCCGGCGGTGCGAACTTTTTGTCCCTCGGCAAATGCGGCGCGGATTTGACCGGGTGCGCCGGTTGTCTCGTAGGCTTGGCCGAACGGGTCGATGCCGGCGGCGCGGAGGGCTTCCAGTTTTTGCCTGCGGACGGCAAGGAGTTCGTTTTGGGAATTTTCTTCCATGGCGGTAAATTGACTGCGGTCTTGTCCGGTGGACTTAGACCGGAGGTTGAAAAATGAAATAGAGCGCGGCGGCTGCTGCTGCCGTGCCGATGAGTGCCGCTGCGGCGACGGCGAGAGGGCTGAAATCCTTGCCGTTTTTATTGCGCGGGATGGGCGAGGAGCTTGTGAAACTCTCCGGCCTCACACTCTTGCTGGCAGGGTTTTGTTCTTCGGAAGAAGCGGCCTCTGCTGCGCTGGCGGAGTCTGCGTTTTCAGAGAGGAAAAGGCAGGCCACCGAACCGAAACGCACTTCGTCGCCGTGCTTGAGAACGGCACTTTCGATCCTCGAGCTGTTTACAAAAGTGCCATTCGTCGAGTCGAGGTCGCGGACATAGAAATTCGCGTTCTCAAAGAGGATTTCCGCATGACGGCTGCTCACGGAGTCATCCGGAATGTGCAGTTGGTTTTCGGCAATGCGACCGACGGATGTTTTTTCCTCCGGGAGGTCGTGGGTGATCTCGGAGCCATCAGGGAAGAAAATCTGGAGCTTGGCCATGGCGGGATTTTAGGCTGAGGCTTTCGCAGCGGCAACTTCTTTGGCGAACTCGGCAAAGAAGTAGTCGGCATCATGCGGACCGGGGCAGGCTTCGGGGTGGTATTGAACGCTGAAGGCGCGGTGTTTCAAGTGGCGCAGACCGGCGACCGTGCCGTCATTGAGGTTCACATGAGTCACCTCGACATCCTTGAGAAGAGAGGCGGGGTCCACCGCATAGCCGTGATTTTGCGAAGTGATGGCGATTTTTCCCGTGCGGAGGTCTTTAACGGGTTGGTTGCCTCCGCGATGCCCAAACTTGAGCTTGAAGGTGCTGCCTCCAAGGGCGATAGCGAGAATCTGGTGGCCGAGGCAGATGCCGAAGAGCGGTTTTTTCCCGATCAGGCCGCGAACGGTTTCACGGGCGTAATCGAGGGCCTCGGGATCGCCGGGGCCGTTTGAGAGAAAAACGCCATCCGTTCCCAGAGCGAGGATCTCCTCGGCGGTTGCTGTCGCAGGAAGCACAGTGACATCGAATCCATTCTGCCGGAGCGAGCGGAGGATGTTGTTTTTAATTCCAAAATCCAGCGCCGCGAGCGTGTGGGTGGCGGGAGGCAGGTCGGTGAAGACATTGCCTTTTTCATCGGCATCAACCTCGGTTTCCGAGCCCGGGCGGATGATCCACTCACGGCTCAAGCGGCTATCCTTGTCCCACTGGTGTTTTTCGGTGGATGTGACTTCTTTGACGAAATCCACTCCCTCGTAAGAGGCGTTTTTGGCCATTTCCACAGCCTTGGATGGATCAGTGGTCTCGGTCGTGATGCATGCCCGCATGGATCCGCGAGTGCGGAGGTGGCGGGTGAGGGCTCGCGTGTCGATGCCTTGAATGCCTTGAATGCCGTGTTTTTTCAAATACCCGGCAAGGTCGGAATCCGAGCGCCAATTGCTGACGACAGGGCTGAGTTCTTCGATCACGAAGCCGCGCACTTGAGGCTTGTCGCTCTCCACATCGATGTCATTCACGCCGTAATTGCCGATTTCCGGATAGGTCATCGCCACGATCTGGCCACGATAGGAAGGGTCTGTGAGGATTTCCTGATAGCCGCTCATCGAGGTGTTGAAGCAAACCTCGCCAGTGGCCGTGCCCTCCGCTCCGAAAGACTCGCCATGAAAAACCCGTCCATCCTCTAGTGCCAACAATGCTGTCATGGCGCATTTTCTACCACGCGACGCACGGCGGCGTAACCTCAAAAAACACGGGCCAGATTCTTTTTCACCACATCAGCCGTTTGCTCGATGTCTGCTACGGAATGAGCTGTGCACAGGAAGCCTGCCTCGAACTGCGATGGCGCAAAGTAAACGCCTTCCTCGAGGCAGCCGTGGAAGAATTTTCCGAAGCGCACACGGTCGCTGCCCATGGCCTCTTGAAGATTCCGCACCGGACCCTCGTGAAAATAGAGGCAAAACATCGAGCCGATCCGCTGGAAGGTGAGGGGAAGCCCCTGAATCGCCTCCCGCGTGGCAGACTCGAAGGCCGCACCGGTTTTTTCGAGGAGTGCCCAACCGCTGATCCGCTCCATTTCCCTCAGCTGGGCAAGACCCGCCGCCATCGCGATGGGATTTCCGGAGAGTGTTCCTGCTTGATAAACGGGGCCATCCGGCGACAGGCAGTCCATGATTTCCGCCCTTCCGCCAAATGCTCCCACCGGCAGGCCGCCGCCGATGACTTTCCCCATCGCCGTGAGATCGGGAGTGATTTTGTAAATCTCCTGCGCGCCGCCTGGAGCGAGGCGGAATCCGGTCATGACCTCGTCGAAAATCAAAACCGCGCCCTCGCGTGTGCAGATTTCCCTCAGGCCCTCGAGGAATCCTGGTTCCGGTAGATATAGGCCGGCATTGGCAGGGACTGGCTCGATAATCACCGCCGCGATCTCCCCCGGATTCGCTGCAAAGGCAGCCCGGATAGCTTCGGCATCGTTGAAGGGGAGTGTGATGGTGAGCCTTGCGAGCGCCTCCGGCACGCCAGCGCTGTCGGGGTTGCCATGGGTGAGCGCCCCGCTGCCTGCTTTCACAAGGAGCGAGTCCACATGCCCGTGATAGCAGCCCTCGAATTTGATGATCTTGGATCTGCCGGTGAACCCTCGGGC
>JBIKUM010000520.1:0-3736 GCA_044347585.1 Terrimicrobiaceae bacterium | reverse complement strand
TCGCGGGTGCCGTGCGCAGCGTGGAAGTCCCCGCTGAACGCGCGCTGGACATCGATACCCCGCATGATTTCGAAGTCGCGCAGGCCATCGTCGCAGTCCGGGCCGGCCGCGAAGCGACGATGAACAGAGAATGAACACTCTCCGGCATTTGATGGATCTGAAGGGTCGCGTGGCGGTGATCACTGGCGGCGCGGGTCATCTTGGCGCGGCGATGGCCGAATCGCTGGCGGAGCTGGGCTGCTCCATCTGCATCGTGGACCGTCCGGGTAGCGGGATGGAGGCTATTTGCTCGCGCTTGCGCGACGAATGGCAAGTGGAGGCCTTCAGCGTCGCGGCGGATTTGGAGCAAGAGCATGAGCGAATCGCGGTTCTGGCCAAGGTGACGCGCTGCCTGGGCCGAGCGGACATCCTTATAAACAACGCAGCCTTCGTCGGTGACAGCACGCTAAAGGGATGGGTAGTGCGCTTCGAAGAGCAGAGCATGGACACTTGGAGGCGTGCACTCGAGGTCAACCTCACTGCGGCCTTTCATCTCTCGCAACTGTTCTCGCCCATGCTGCGCTCGGGTGGCAAGGGGTCCATCATCAACATCGGCTCCATATACGGGGTCGTGGGCCCCGACGGCGCCCTGTATGAAGGGACTCCCATGGGGAACCCCGCGGCGTATGCGGCGAGCAAGGGCGGCGTGGTCCAGATGACACGTTGGCTCTCGACCGTGCTCGCCCCAAGCATACGTGTCAACAGCATAAGCCCCGGCGGCATTGCGCGCGCCCAATCGGATACCTTCGTGCAGCGCTACGTCGCTCGAACGCCTATGCGTCGCATGGGGACGGAAGAGGACCTCAAGGGCGCGATCGCCTTCTTCGCTAGCGACCTGTCGGCTTGGGTCACCGGCGAGAACCTGATGGTCGACGGAGGGTGGACGGCATGGTGAGCCCCGCGGCGACACGAGCCCTGATCATCGCCGAAGCGGGTGTCAACCACAACGGCAGCGAGGATATCGCGTTACAGCTGGTGGAGGCCGCCGCCGTGGCGGGAGCCGACGCCGTGAAATTCCAAACCTTCTCCGCCGACAGGCTGGTGGTGTCTGGCGCCGGAAAGGCGGATTATCAGGCCCGCAAAACCACGGAGGGTGATCAGCGGTCCATGCTGAGAGCGCTTGAGCTCTCACAGTCGGCGCATCGGCGCTTGTTCGAGCGTTGCCAGGCATTGGGCATCGAATTCATGTCAACGCCCTTCGACGAGGACGCCG
This sequence comes from Terrimicrobiaceae bacterium, assembly GCA_044347585.1. GTDB lineage: Bacteria > Verrucomicrobiota > Verrucomicrobiia > Chthoniobacterales > Terrimicrobiaceae > UBA967. The sequence goes on along the minus strand of JBIKUM010000520.1, from coordinate 2,484 downwards.
CGATCTTCCTCATCAATCTCGGAATGCGACGGATCAAGGTGCCGTCGGGTGAGATTACGAACGCGCCGTTCCTGCGGTTCCTCGCGCGCCAGGGGCTGCCGATGATCCTGTCCACCGGTATGGCCGACTTGGAAGAAGTCCGCCAAGCCGTCGCGGTGGTCGCCGAGGCTCGTGATGAGGCCGGACTGAGTGAACCGCTCCATGACGTACTGACCATCCTCCATTGCACGTCCAACTACCCTGCCGCATACCCAGACGTGAACCTTCGTGCGATGCGGACGATCTCGCGCGAGACCGGTTTGCCGGCGGGTTACTCCGACCACACCTTGGGCATCGCCGTGTCTACTGCCGCGGTCGCGCTCGGGGCCACGGTCATCGAAAAGCACTTCACCCTTGACCGCGCCATGCCGGGTCCGGACCATGAAGCATCCCTGACGGTCGAAGAGCTCTCGGCCTTGGTGCGGCAAATCCGCGTCGTCGAAGATGCGCTCGGCGCGCCTGAAAAACGGGTCACTGAATCGGAGCTGCCGATCCGTGCATTGGTACGCCGTAGCGTCACCTTGATGCGTGCGCGACGGGCTGGCGAGGCGCTGCAGCCGGAGGACATCGCTTTGTTGCGCCCCGGGACGGGGATCCCGCCCTGCGAGATCGGCAAGGTGCCGGGACGCGTGCTCAAGAGGGACCTGCTGGCTGGAACCACGCTGCGATGGGAAGACCTGATCTGATGCGTCAAGTGTGCTACGTCAGCGGGACGCGGGCCGATTTCGGTCTTATGCGGCGGACCCTGGAAGCCATGAATGCGTCAGGCGATCTGCGGCTTTCGATCGTCGCGACCGGGATGCATCTGGGTAGCCGGTATGGCGAGACGCTCCGCGAGATCGAGGAGGCTGGGCTTCCCGTCGCTGCGACGATACCGACTGCCGGTCCACCCGAGCCCACCGGCGGCAGTATGGCCCGCGACATCAGCTGCATGCTGGCGGGCATGGTTGACGCCTTTGAGCGGCTACGGCCAGATCTGGTGTTGCTGCTCGGTGATCGCGGTGAGATGCTCGCTGGTGCGATCGCAGCGCTTCACCTCAACATCCCTATAGCCCACGTTCACGGCGGGGAGCGGAGCGGTACCGTCGACGAGTCTGTACGCCACGCCATAACCAAGTTGTCGCATTTCCATTTCGTCGCTACCGATCAATCGCGTGAACGGTTATTGCGCATGGGTGAGGTCCCCGATCATGTGTTTGTCACCGGTGCCCCCGGTCTCGACGGGATCGTGCAGGGCGCCGAAATCCGGCGGGCCGACCTTGTCGCGTCCCAACGCTTCGATCCCTCGCGTCCCATCGCGCTCTTTGTCTTCCACCCGGTGGTTCAAGAGGCGGCTGGAGGCGGCGTAATCGCCACAATGCTGCTTGATCGCCTGTTGAGCGCAGGACTGCAAGTCCTCGCCCTGCGCCCGAATTCCGACGCTGGTTCGGCCGAGATCTGCGCGGCGCTGGATGGCCATGCCTCGCACGTGGATATACGGGTAGTCACACACCTCGCGCGCAACGAGTTCCTCTCGTGGCTGGCCACGGCCGACGTGATGGTCGGTAATTCCAGTGCAGGTATCATCGAGGCGGCGTCCTTCGGATTGCCGGTGGTCAACGTGGGCAGTCGGCAAAATCTGCGTGAGCGCAATCCCAACGTTTTCGATGCAGATCCGCGGTCCGAGGCGCTGGATGCGGCGCTTGCGCTCGTGATGCGGCAAGGCAGGATGGCGGAGAGGAACGTTTACGGTGACGGTCAGACCGCACCGCGCATCGTGTCGTTGCTTCGCACCGTGCCGCTGGACGCCTCCATTCTGGCCAAATCAAATGCGTACTGATGTCCCGACCGTTTTGGTCGGCGCGGGAGGGCATGGCAAGGTCGTGTTCGATGCGATCGAGGGGTCTCTGGGCGGGCAGACCCGGCTGATCGTTGTGGACGACGATCCTGCCATGATCGGAAGCGAGTTCTTCGGCTTGCAGGTCCAGCACGGGACCGCTTGCAGGCAGTGGAGAGACTTCTTCTTCCACGTGGCTATAGGGCGGAATGAACGACGCCGCAACATCTTCGAACGGCTTCGAAGGGACGGCGGCTCGCCGTTGACGGTGGTGCATCCGCGCGCGCAGCTCTCGCGTCACGCCCGGGTAGGCGAGGGGAGCTTCCTCGCCGCCGGGTGTCTCCTCGGGCCTGCCGCGATAGTAGCCGAAGGGGTCATCGTCAACCACACGGCCGTGGTGGATCACGATTGTCAAGTGGGCGCGTTCACGCACATCGCGCCGAATGCCACTCTGGGGGGCGGGGTCCGCGTCGGCTCCTCTGTCTTGGTCGGCGCCGGTGCTGTGGTGTTGCCTGGTGTTTCGGTCGGTGATGGCGCCATCATCGGTGCCGGGACGGTAGTGATAGCCGACGTTCGGCCATCGGTGACGGTGGTCGGTTTGCCTGGGCGCGAAGTCATGAGGGGAATCA
>JBIKUM010000299.1:0-3747 GCA_044347585.1 Terrimicrobiaceae bacterium | reverse complement strand
AAATTCAGCCGCGAGTAGATCAGGTGGACGAGACGAGTGGAGTGGTTTGTCAACCGCATCGCTTGCGACTCGCTGAGCCCAGCTCTGTGACATCGAGTAATGAATGAGACGCGCAATGAATGGGAGGTGGCTCCGGTGGCTGCCTTGAGAGTTTTATTGAACTGGCGGTTGTGCTCGCCGCTCTTGTCGAGTGGCGGGGTGGTGCGGTCGCGCTTGTCGAAGACGGCTTTGAGATGCGTGGCGAGTGTGTCGGGCAATGGGACGCAAAAGCGTTTGCGTGGGTCGGTGTCGTCTCGCTTGGAGTCCACGAGAGTGACCATCTTTTTTTCAAAATCCACGGCATCTCGGCCTAGCTCGGCCTCGGAGAATCGGCAGCCGAGATGTGAGCAGATCTCGAAGGCGGTGAGCATCCACGGGGCACCACTGCGCTCGGTGAATGCGGCACGCGCGGCAATGAAATCCTCGGGAGTGAGCTCCTTTTTTACCTTCGCCGCTTTGCGAGGAACCTTCGCCAAGGCGAGGGGATTTTTCTCAGTCAACTCACGGCGCATGGCCTCCTGCATGATGCTGGAGAAAAACTTGATCTCGAGTCTGGCGGTGTTTTTGGAAGCGCCCTGTGCCGTGCGCCAGTCCAAAAAATCCTGCACATGCTCGAAGCGGACGGAGGCCGGATGCCTGACCCTGCGCAATCTCTGCCACTCGACGATCCGCGCCCAGGCGAGCCGATACCGCTTCACTGACCTCTTATTCGTGTAGTGCCGCTCTATGAACTCAGGAACCCAAGCCACAAAATCTCCTTTCTCCGTCGGCGCGACCTGCGCCTCGCGGCGCGACTCCTCCTCAGCCATGCGCTGCGCCCGGCGGGTCGCCTTCGCATCGTCGGCATCGCATTTCGTGGACCTCTCCCTCCACTGCCCAGAATCAAGGTCTCGATACCTCAAAACCCAAAAGCGGGTTTTCTCGCTGCGAACCAAGTGTGCCATATCGGCAAACTCCCACATGCTCCCACATGCGTCTATAAAAATGTTGCAAACTGATGCAGGCTATTGCTGTGAATCAACAATTTACGCGGGCGGAAGATTCTTACCATTACACCACAGGGCAAGATTAGCTCTTGATTTTGTTGCACTTGCGGGAGACTCCCACACGACTCCCACAAATTTCTCTGCGGTTGCCGGTGTGCAACGGACGGCACTCTGCACGGGGAGGAGTCTGTGAGCAAGGAAAAAGTTCCGGTTGTGGAGAGGGCGCGCAGGTATGTTGGCAAGATCGGTCCGGCGATTTCTGGGGCTGGTGGGCACACGCACACTTTGCTGGTCGCTAAGGCTCTTGTGAAGGGATTTTTGCTCCCGCATTCGGATGCGCTGGCGCTCCTCGAGGAGTGGAACCAGGGGAATGCTGATAAGTGGACGACGGGAGAACTGGAGCACAAGCTCCGCTCTGCTCTCAATGGTCCTGGGGCGGATGGGTATTTGCTCCAAGGGGCTGAGGCTCCGCAGGGGCAGGGCTTGGAGCAGCGGCCGGTCAGTAAACCTCGGCCGAAGCCTCAGTTCGATGTGGAGGCGCTGCGGCGAGTGGCTGGGGATTTGGCTGAGGCGGTTGATCTCCCTTGGCTGGCGAATCGCTCTGAGGTGGATCCGGCGACGGTGTCGGCTGAGCATTTCCTTGCTCGTCTCTATAATGCTTCCGCAGGGGAGCGTGTGGTAGTTTTTTCAGAGTATAAGTCGCAGGGACAGGCTGTCTGGCCGGTGGAGAGGATTCCGACTCGGGGACCTGAGGGCATTTGGTTTCTCGCGCAGCCGGTGGATGGCAAGTCGCGCCCGAATCCTCGCCTGGGGAAGATGTCGCGCCGGTCGGAGGAGTCGGTGTTGGCTTGGCGGTGGATGGTGCTCGAGAGCGATGAGGCTCCGGTTCGGTTGTGGCTGGGGGCTTTGGCTCGGCTCGTGCCGAACATCGCGGCCGTTACGACTTCTGGCGGGCGATCGGTGCATGCTCTGGTGCGCGTCGATGCCTCGACGAAGCGGGAGTGGGATGAGGCTAAACGCTCGATCATGAATTTGGTGGTGACTGGGGCGGATCCGGGCGCGCTCTCGGCTGTGCGGTTGACTCGCCTGCCTGCGTGCTGGCGTGGGCAGAAGGAGCAAAAGCTCCTGTATTTCGCGCCCTCGGCACCGGATTTGACGCTCGAGGACATCGTGCCTCGGAGGGATGTGTTGAGGAGTTGGCGTGCGGAGGCCGTGCGGGTCTCAGCGGTGGCTGACGCGGATGGGCAGTATCCGCAACCGGATACGGCGAGGACGGCACAGGCGTGCCGATTTTACGGAAAATTTGACGCTTGGCTGCATGACGCGGCGGGCGAACTGGAAAGGCAATTGAAAGGCAATGAGCAAACTGACAGACACGATTAACAGTAAATTGGCGGAATATGGGATTGTTCCTTCCCCAGAGGACAACAACGAAACGAAGACTGAGGCGGCTGCGTTGCCTTACATTGAACTCGTGCCGGTGATCTCGACGATGGCGCGCGAGATCGGCGGGGTGCTGTGCAACAATGGCGTTTTTGTCCGGCAACGCTCGGCGATGACCATATCGCCGGATGGGCGATTGGTCGAAATGTCGGCGCGGCGTTTCCGCACCTACTGCGAGGACCACCTGGTGACTTTCAAGTGGGATATGCCGAAGCCGAATGTTTTTGAGAAGAAACCACAGACGATGACGGTGGAGGCTGCTGCGACGATTCTGGAGAGTGACCAGTTCCTGGCGCGGCAGCGGGAGCTGATGCGGGTGGCGACGGTGCGGCAGCCGGTGAAGAGAAAGGATGGCCGTATCGAGTTGCTGGACTACGGATACGACCACGAGGCTCAGACCTTCACGCAAAACTCTGGCGTGGAGTATGCCATGGATATGCCGCTCGATGAGGCTCAGACGATCCTGCGGAATTTCACGAAGGAGTTTCCTTTTGGGGACAGGAAGGCGGATGGCCGGTCGAGGAATGAGGCTATCGTCATGACGGCGATGTTGGCCATGTATGCGGCTCCGTTGTTGCGGCCTTCGGCTCGTAGGCTGAACTTTATGTTCTCATCGAACTCGGTCGGGTCGGGCAAGACTCTCCTCGCTCAAATGGCGATCATCACGACCATTGGGAGTTGCGATGTTCAGCCGGTCCCACAAGCTGAGGAGGAATGGCGGAAGATTCTGGACACGGAGAGTTTGGCTGGGTCGCCTTATATTCTTTTCGATGACTGCAATGGGTTTTTCAAAAGCCAGATTCTAAACGCATTCCTCACAGCTCCAACATGGAGCGGCCGCCGAATGCACAGCCAGCAGAAGTTTGCAGTGCCTAAGATCGCCTCGGTGTTCCTGACTGGGAACAACCTCGAGGTCTCGCCCGATGTGGCTCGCCGCTTCCTTCATTGCAAGATGATGACCGATGAGTCGGATCCCCAGGCGCGTAAGATCGAGAAGGTCATCTCAGATGAACACCTGGAGAAGCCTGAGGTGCGTGGGCAAATCTTGGCTGCCTTGTGGGCTGTGGTGCGGGAATGGGACGCGGCCGGCCGCCCGCAGGCCAACCGACTGGTGCGTGGATATGAGCAATTCTGCGCAATATTTTCTGGAATGGTGGAGTTTGCTGGTTTCGGAGATCCGATCGAGCCGCTGCCGGTCGAAGAGTCCGGCAACTCAGAACTCGCTGACATGATGGCTCTGGTGGCTGAGTTGGCAAAAGGAGTGGATGATGTGGCAGAG
>JBIKUM010000033.1:0-13954 GCA_044347585.1 Terrimicrobiaceae bacterium | reverse complement strand
CACTTTTGCCAACAACCAACTTCCGCGCTGTGGCCGGCGGCGGCGTGCTCGGGGATGTTGCGGGCCGCAAGATTGTGGTCGGCAAGGCGGAGTTTTTGCGGAGCGAAAAAATCACAGGCCTCGACCACCTTGCAATGCCCGCGGCAAAGCTCCAAGAGGACGGCAAATCGGTTCTCTTTATCGGAGGCGACGGCGCCGCCTATGGGCTGATCGCTGTCTTCGATCCCATCAAAGCGACAAGCGCCGCTGCGTTCGCGGATCTCCACGCGCTGGGCCTGAAAATCACGATGCTCACGGGTGACAACGAACGCACGGCTGCCGCTGTCGCCCGGCAACTCGGGCTGGATTCTTTCGAGTCGGGCATCGAACCCCTCGCCAAGGCGGCGTTCATCAAAAAACTTCGTGCCGATAGGGAACGCGTCGCCATGGCAGGGGATGGTATCAATGACGCCCCGGCGCTCAGCGAGGCTCATGTCGGGATCGCGATGGGAAATGGAACCGATGTCGCAATCCAAAGCGCCGGCATCACACTCGTAAAAGGCGACCTTCGGGGCATCGCCCGGGCCATCAGCCTGAGTCGCGAGACGATGCGGAACATTCGTCAGAATCTTTTCTTTGCCTTCCTCTACAACGCGCTTGGAATCCCAATAGCGGCGGGTGTGCTTTATCCTTTTTTCGGTCTCTTACTCAGTCCCATTCTGGCCGGTGCCGCCATGAGCATGAGTTCCGTATGCGTCATTGCCAATGCGCTGAGGCTCGAGCGCGCCAAGGGGAATAGTTGATCTCCAAGAAAAATCTCAAAAATTTCAACGAAAGTGTTGACACCCCACAAAGTTTCCCTACTTTCGGCCGTCCATCTTATGTCTAGAAAGTGCAGCATCACTGGGGCCAAGCCCGTTCGCGGATCCAAAATCCATCGTCGCGGTCTCGCGAAGAAAAAAGGCGGTATCGGCATGCACGTCACAGCCGTCACCCCTCGCTACTTCCAGCCGAATCTCAAAACCAAACGCGTCTGGGTTCCCGAACTCAAAAAGTTTGTGACCGTCAAAGCCACCGCGCGTGCCTTTAAGACGCTCTCGAAAAACGGGGCCTACAAAACCCTGGCTGCTGCCGGATTGGTCAAATAATCCGCACCTTCTGCGTTTTTCATCTTCTCTCCGTGAGGCACACCCTTGCGGAGAGATTTCTTTTTTAGGAAGCATGTTTCCGGAATTCGCATGATGGCAGGTGACAAATCCTCACTGCCCGTGCCATCTTCTGCCATGCCTTTGCTGGAGGTTCAGAATTTACGAACTTGGTTTCCCGTGCTGGGAGGCGTGATGCGACGCAAGGTCGGCGACATCCGGGCGGTGGATGATGTCTCATTCACTATCGAACCCGGTTGCACAGTCGGCTTGGTCGGTGAGAGCGGCAGCGGAAAAACCACGGTCGGCCGCACGATTCTCAAGCTCATTCCCTCCACATCGGGCCGCGTGCTCTACAAGGGGAGCGATATTTTGCCCATGCCGGAACGGGAATTCCGACCGCTGCGCCGCGAGATGCAGATGATTTTTCAGGATCCCTTTGGATCGTTGAACCCACGCTTCACGATTGGCGAGATCGTCGGAGAGGCGCTGGAAATCCATTTTCCGAAAATGAACCGTTCCGACCGCGCCTTACGCGTGGCTGATCTCTTGTGCTTGGTCGGCCTCAAGGCCGATATGATGCGGCGGTATCCGCACGAGTTCAGCGGCGGGCAGCGCCAACGCATCGGCATCGCCAGGGCGCTCGCGGTGGAACCCCGCTTCATCGTTTGCGACGAACCTGTGAGCGCGCTGGATGTGAGCGTGCAGGCCCAGATCGTGAATCTGCTGCAGGACCTGCAGGAGCAGTTCGGCATCGCCTACTTGTTCATCGCACACGACCTCGCCGTGGTGGAACACATCAGCGACCATGTGCTCGTCATGCACCATGGGAAAATTGTGGAGTCCGCCAGCGCCGAAGCAATCTACAACGATCCTCAAAACGAATATACGAAGACCCTTCTCTCGGCTGTGCCTTCCATTGCTTGATGCATCCTCTGCTCCGACATTTTCTGCGAATGAACTGGCCGCTCTTCGGCCTGATGATGGGTCTCTTGGCTTACGGGATCTACGCCATCCACAGCGCGACCTGGATGAGGGATCAGGATTTCGCCAAGTCGCAACTCATCTGGATTGTGATTTGCATGCCCATGTTTTTTATCGTCTCCCTCATCGATTACCGCTGGGTGAGATTCGGCGCGATCCCGCTTTATGTTGTGAGTATCCTTGGACTCGTGGCCACGATGTTCATCGGGGAAAAACGCTACGGAGCCCGCAGCTGGCTCGATCTCGGCCCCATGAGCTTCCAGCCCTCGCAGCTCGCGATCATCGCGGGCATTCTCACTCTCAGCCTCTTTCTCTCAAACACACGGGCCATGCCGGCTTTTCTGCGCATCCTCTGCTGCGGAGCCATCGTCGGCGCGCCATGGCTCATGATTCTTATCCAGCCTGATCTCGGATCCTGCATCGTCTGGGTGCCGGTTTTACTGGCGATGATGTTTGTCGGGCACATCCCCAAACGCTGGCTAATTCTGATGCTCGTTATCGGGTTGGCGCTCATTCCCCTCGTGGTTCATTTTGGCCTCAAACCTTACCAATACTCGCGCATCACAACATTTCTCGATCCCGAAGCAGACCCGCTCGGGGATGGATGGAACATCACGCAATCCCTCGTCGCAATTGGTTCCGGCGGTTGGGCGGGAAAAGGCTACAAATCGCCAAATTCCCTCAACGCCCTTGGCTTTCTGCCGCACACGATTGTTCACAATGATTTCATCTTTTCCGTCATGGGCGAGCAGCATGGATTTCTGGGTGGCGTTCTTCTCATCTCCGCAATGCTGCTACTTTTTCTCATCATGTTGGGAATAGCCATCAACGCAGAGGACGACCTCGGCCGCTTGCTTGCCGTGGGAATTACAATGCTGCTTTTCACGCATACTTTCATGAACCTCGGGATGACGATATCGCTCACCCCCATCACCGGGCTGCCTCTCCCGCTCGTAAGCTACGGTGGATCGTTTGTCATGATCACGCTTCTGAGTTTTGCCATCCTTCAAAGCATCTGGATCTACCGCCGCTCTCCGCGTTGAGTGGGGCGAGGGATTTGATTGTCCCTGGAGCGGGGAGCCTTTAATTCTAACAACAGAAAATGAAAAAAATACTAGTCACAGGCGGCGCCGGCTACATCGGTAGCATCTGCGTGGAAGAATTGATCAACCGGGGATTCGAAGTCTCTGTTTTTGATAATCTCACCGAGGGGCATGCCAAAGCGGTGGATTCCAGAGCGGATTTTTACCAAGGCGATCTCGCCGACCGTTCGGTTCTACAGCATGCCTTCGGCGAGGTGAAACCCGACGCCGTGATGCACTTTGCCGCCAATGCCCTTGTTGGCGAGTCGATGGAAAATCCATCGAAGTATTTTCGCAACAATGTGTCCTCTGGCATCAACCTCCTCGACATGGCGGTGGAGTTCGGGGTTAAAAAATTTGTCTTCTCCTCGACTTGCGCCACCTTCGGCATTCCCGAGCGCATGCCGATCGACGAGTCACTGCCTCAGCGTCCGATCAATCCCTACGGTGAGTCCAAGCTCATGTTTGAGACGATCCTTCGCTGGTATCGCGAGATCCATAAGCTCTCTTTCGTGGCCCTGCGCTATTTCAACGCGGCCGGCGCCTCCGAGAAGTTTGGCGAAGACCACCGCATCGAGACGCACCTCATCCCCAACATTCTCAAAGTCGCCCTCGGTCAGCGCGAGTCGGTGGATATTTTTGGCACCGATTACCCAACGCCGGACGGCACTTGCATCCGCGACTACATTCACATCCTCGACCTCGCCGAGGCACACATCCTCGCGGTGCAGTCGGATAAAAGCGATTTTTACAATCTCGGCACAGGCGGAGGCACTTCGGTCCGCGAGGTCATCGAAACCTGCAAAAAAATTACCGGCCGCGACATCAAAGCCGTGGAAAAACCCCGCCGCGCCGGCGACCCGCCACGGCTCATCGCCGCCTCGGACAAAATCCGCGCCGAACTCGGTTGGACTCCGCGTTTCCAAAACATCGTGCCAATCGTGGAAAGCGCCTGGGCGTGGCATGTGAAGCACCCGAATGGCTACGGCGACTAACTCCGCCCTTGATATCACCGAGGTGGATATTTAGTCTCATTCCCCCAATGAGGAAGTTTCTTCTCAGTCTTTGTCTGCTGGCTGCGCTTACCCCCGTTCGTGCCCAGTTCGGCAGCTTCGGCGACTCGCCCGTGGAGATCACGGCGGATGGTAATACACGCTTCGACCAAGGCGTGGCCATCGCGGAGGACAATGTCCAAATCCACTACGGGAAATACAGCATCTTCTGCGACTATGCGGAATACAACCCCGACACACGCGATGTCCTGCTGGTCGGCAATATCCGTGTTTACACTCCCGATCAGGTGCTGAGCGGCCAGCGGGCTCTGTTCAACCTTGAGAGCAAGCAAATGAGGGCCCTCGAGTTCTCCGGCGCTCAGCATCCATGGTTTTTCAGGGCTTTCAATTTCCGGGCCGTCTCACCTAAGGAATTCCGAATTCGCGATGCCTCCGTGACCACGCACGACTCGTCGCAGCCCGACTTCCATGTTCGCCCCCGCTCGATGCGATTCTACCCCGACAGTCGCGTCATCATGACGAATTCGACCCTCTATGTCGGCCAGACGCCGATTTTCTGGTTCCCCTACATTTACGCAAATCTCGACAGCACGGGCTTTGAAATCCTGCCAGGCTATGACTCGCGCTGGGGCGCCTATTTGCTCCTCGGCTATGGGTTTCCGATCGTGCAGGGAGTCGATGGCAAGGTTCGCTTCGAGCAGAGGATGGAGTTCGGCCCCTCGGCTGGACTCGACCTCGACATGGAATACGGTCCCTCGAACCGCAACTTCGGCAAGCTGCGCAGTGACTATGTTTTCGAGACGAAGGATGTGACTTCCGTGGAGGCCCCCGGTGAACCAGCGGAAACCAAAACAACCAACCGCTACCGCGTCGCTTTCCAGCAAAGGCTCTTCCTTGCCGATGACATTTACGGAACGGCCGACATCAATGTGCTGAGCGATGTCGATTTTTTGGAGGACTTCTACCGCAAGGAATTCGCCACCGACCCGCAGCCGGATAATTCCCTGTCGCTCACAAAATGGGATGAAGTTTACACGCTCACGCTGCTCGGCCGCTGGCAGGTGAACGATTTCCAGGATGTGACCGAACGCAAGCCCGAGTTTGTTTTTGATTTCAAGCAGCAGCCCTTCTTCGGCCTTCCGGTCCAATACGACGGCGAGACCGGCGTGGCCTCCCTACGGCGCGCATTTTCAAACAACCCTTCTTTTGGAGAAACCCAATTCCCTGACTACTCAGCCACGCGCTTCGATACTTTCCACCAATGGTCGCTTCCCTCTAATTTGTTTGGCTGGCTCACCGTTACCCCGAAGGCCGGTATCCGTGGAACCTACTACAGCCAAAGCGGATCGTTCATCAGCCCTTCGACTGGAAATACGGCTATCGATCCTGTTACTGGCGAAGTCACCACACTGGAGGAAACCGACAACAGCAACCCTCTCAACAACCCCTCGCCGACACTTCAGACAAAAGGCGGCGTCTTCCGCCCGATCGCCAATTACGGCCTCACTGTTTCCACCAAAATGTCCCGGGCCTTCGAGCAGGTGCAAAGCCGCTGGCTTGGCCTCGATGGCCTGCGACATGTTGTAGAACCTTATTTGAACTACTCGGGTGTTTACAACATGGGTGAAAGCCCGGAAGACATCTACCAATTCGACCGCGTCGTTCAGTCCACCCAACTCCTGCCGATCGATTTTCCGCAATTCACCGCCATCGACTCGCTCGACACCTGGAACATCACGCGCCTCGGCGTCGGCCAGCGCCTGCAGACACGGCGCAATAATGCCACCTACCAGTGGTTTTCCATCAATACCTTCGCAGATGTGAATTTCGAAAACCCCTACTCGGATGCACCAGTTTCGAATTTCTTCAATGTCATCCAATTCAATCCCGTTCCTTGGAGCGCCCTTTCAGTTGCTTCCCAGATTCCGATGGTTACGGAAGGCTTCACGGAGGTGAATACGAACCTCAGCTTCATGCCGGCGCGTGATGTCCGCTTCTCAGTCGGCCACCGCTATATCGATGGAAACCCCAATTTCACCGACAACAGCCAGCTCGACTTCTACGCCTACTGGCGCATCAATGACAACTGGAGCGTGAGCCTTTACGAGCAATACGAATTTGAATCGCAGGTCATGCAATACCAGCGCTATTTCATCAATCGCGACCTCACGAGCTGGGTGGCCTCAATCGGCGCCGAGGTGCGCGACAACGAAGGCGGCGATCAAGAAGTCGGCTTTCTTTTAATGATGACACTCAAAGACGCACCGCAGATTACCCTACCCTTCGGCTTCAGCCCGGGCCCGACGGATCAGCCCGCCGGCGCGGTCAATTGATTTTCAAAACAAAAAACAACACATGAAACTCTGCATTATTGGTTCAGGATACGTCGGATTGGTCTCAGGTGCCTGCTTCGCTGAAGTGGGCCACACGGTTACTTGCGTGGACAACAATGAGAAAAAAGTCCAGCAGCTGCTCGCCGGAAAAGTTCCCATCTACGAGCCTGGCCTTGAGGAATTGATCCACCGCAATGTGGCCGCGAAGCGTCTCAATTTCACTACGAGCACCGAAGAGGGCGTGGATAACTCCGATGTGGTGTTCATCGCTGTTCCCACACCGCCGCAAGCTGATGGCAGCGTCGATCTCTCCTACATCGAGAAGGTGGCTCGCGAGATCGCCGCAGTCCTCAAGCAGGGCCAATACCGAGTCATCGTGGACAAGAGCACCGTCCCGGTCAAAACCGGCGAGAAGGTTGCCGATACGATCCGCCGTTACAACAAAACCGGCGCCGAGTTCGATGTGGTGAGCAATCCCGAGTTCCTGCGCGAAGGCTGCGCCGTGCCCGATCTCATGAAGCCCGACCGCATCGTCATCGGCGGCAACAGCGAGCGGGCCGTCGCTCTCATGCAGAAAATCTATGAGCCATTCATGGCTCCCGTGCTTGTGACGGATATCAACTCCGCCGAGTTGATCAAACATGCCGCGAACTCCTTCCTCGCCCTCAAAATCTCCTACATCAACGCCGTGGCCCGCATCTGCGAAGCCAGCGGAGCGGATGTCGAGAAGGTCGCCGATGGTATCGGTATGGACCGCCGCATCGGCCGCAATTTCCTGAATGCCGGCATCGGCTACGGGGGATCTTGCTTCCCGAAGGATATCGCCGCATTCATCGCCATCAGCGAAGATCTCGGCGTCCCGTTCACGCTCCTCAAAGAGGTCGAAAAAATCAACTTCAGCCAGCGCGAGCGCTTCCTCGACAAGATTCGCGAAGCCCTATGGGTGCTGAAGGATAAAAAAATCGCCGTCTGGGGACTCACCTTCAAACCAGACACCGACGATGTGCGCTCCTCTGTGGCGATCGATGTCGTGCGCGACCTTGTGTCGGAGGGAGCCGAAGTGACGGTCTACGATCCAAAAGGCACCGAAAAAGCCCTTGAGTTCAAACTTATCGACGGAGCCCGCGTGGCAAACTCGCCGCTTGAAGCCGCCACCGGAGCCGAGGCACTCATTATCGCCACCGAGTGGAAGGAGTTCACCAAGGTCGATCTCTCCGAGCTCCGCAAGGTCATGCACACGCCGGTCATCTTCGACGGACGCAATATCCTCGCCCCCGAGACCGTCCGTGCCGCCGGCTTCCGCTACACCAGCATCGGCCGCAGCTAGACCATTCTAACAGCACATCGCCCTCACCTACGGGGGCGGTGTGGCTTCGGAACAATTCGCCCTCAGCGTTTCCCAGGAAGCCCCTTGAGAAACGCCTCCGTCTCCTTAGCATTGTCGTGCATCTCCGCGACAAAGCGCGCGCACCCCGCCTGCATGCCTTCAAGCGCAACCGCATCGGCCATCATGCTCCGCGCATCGGCCTTGAGCTTCTCAAAATCCCCTGCGGCATAGCATCCCAGCCCGAATCGCTCAAAAATCCCGTCCGGATTCACCGCCAGCGAAAGCAAAGCCGTCCTCCCAAGCCCCGCCTGAATGAAGCTATTCGGCCACCCCTCCCACTCCGAAGTATTGACAAAAACCCGCGCCGCATCGTAGTGGCTCTGGATTTCGTGGTAGGGGACGCTGTCAACGAATCGGAGGTTGGGAAGCTTCGAAGCGCGGGATACGACAGATTCCCAAAGTTCGCGATTCTCGGGAGGGCAGATCATTTCAAAGGAACTGCCGGGCATGGCCTCGACAAGATCGAGGAAAAGACGGGGACGTTTGATCGTTTGACAGCGGGAGACCCAGAGAAAATCGACGGCTTTGGCAGATGGCAGCTCCGTTTTTCGCGGAAAAATAAGATACCTGTAGAGCGTGGCGGACATGCCGCGCTTTGTGAAAACATCCCGCTGGTCTCTGCTGATGGCATGTCGGGCGTCACATCGACGCACCGCAAAATCAAACAACCCGCCAAGAACGGGCTTCTCGCGAACGAAGGCTCCATTGATCTCGCTGTCGAGCGCGCAAATGAAATCGAGCTTGTAGCCGAGAAGCGGGCGGAAAAGCCACAAGGCAAAAAGCCAAGCGGTCCATCCCATGACAACAACCCAGTCGGGTTTCTCTTCGCGCAGAACTGTGAAGACACGGGGTATCGCGCCCAACATTTCCGCGATCCGGCCAGTGTGAAATTTGCCGGCGTTTCTGATTTTGACGCCTTGAAGAATAATGTGATCAGCCTGTCCGGTGTCTCCCGCTGCAATGGTGACATCGTGATTGGTGATTGCCAACTGGCGTGCCAGCAGAGCGACCTGAAGCTCGGCGCCGCCCGAGGTGCGCTGTTGTGTTTCATCGAGAATCCAGTGCGCGTGGCTTGAGAGGAAAAGGATTTTCACGGGTTGATGCGAAGGACTCGTGCGGGATTTCCAGCCACCACCGCGCGAGGCGGCACATCATGCAAAACGACCGATCCAGCACCAATGATAGATTCATCACCAAGGCGGATGCCTCCGATAATAACGGCATTCGCTCCCACTTCCACTCGCTCGCCCAGAACGGGCACAGGCCCACCGGGTGTCTTCTCGCCGATGGTGACGAATTGCCGAAGCACGCAGCCAGCGCCGATCTTCACCTTGTGATGAACAACGAGCTTCATTCCGTGGTGGAGTGCCAAGCCCGGGCCGATATCCGACTTGTAGTCGAGTTCGATGCCCATGATCCAGTGGATCAAAACCACATAAAGCCCGAGAACCGGCAGTCCCAGCGGCCAGAACGGGGTGCGGCGGATACTCTGACAAAGCCGGAAGAAGCAAAGAACGATGCGTCCTTTGGGGTTTCCCTTGTTGGCCTTCCAGTCTTGAAAGATTCCAGCCATTGTTTCAGCAATCGATCCCGTGCATATCCAGTTTTTCATACCGGAACACCATCTTCCCGACAAGGCGCGACGGGCCATGTGGGAGGCCGGAGTGGTTCCAGACCTCCTTCCTGGCGGCAAGGCGGCCTCGGCGCAGGCCTGGCTTTTTCAGACATGGATGGCCGTGCGCGATGAAGTCGATTCATCGATCGTTCAAAGCCTCCCCGAAACCGGAATCGTGCTTACACTATCCAATTTTCTTCCGCCGAACTTCCGCGCCTCAAGGCATCAATTCATCGCCGCCGTGGTGGCCGACTTTCTGCCGCATTCCGGCGCGCAGCTCCAGATCCTGCAAAACGCAGCGCATGCGAAACGCCTTCCCGGTTCGATCTTCATTCCCCACTGGCCGCAGCCAAATCTCATTCCACGCAGCCCCGCGCGGGGCGATGCGTTTGAAACTGTGGCGTTCTTTGGCGACGAACAAAATCTTGCCCCCGAATTGAGAACGGAGGCTTTCAAAAATGAATTGCGGGAGCTGTGCGGATTGCAGCTGCGGATTCAAAAGGCCGAAGCGTGGCACGACTATTCGGCTGTCGATGCCGTGCTGGCCGTGAGGGATTTTTCCAGCGCCCGACATCTCCACAAACCTGCCACCAAACTTTACAATGCATGGATCGCCGGAGTGCCATTCATATCCGGCTGCGACAGCGCCTGTGCAGCCGAAGCCAAGGACGGAATCGAGTATTTTACGGCACGATCAAAAACCGAACTCCTCGAACTTCTCGCCCACCTAAAAAAGAATCCAGCTTTGAGGAAAGCAACCGTCGAAGCGGGACAAAAAAAATCGGCGTCACGCAATCGTGACGCCGTGAGAAAACTTTGGGTGGACTTGCTCGCCGTCCAGCTTCCTACCCAATACAGGAAGTGGTCAGCTTCAACCAGCGGGCTGCGTTGTTTTTTCTGGTTCCAACAATCAGCCATCTGCTTTTTAGACAGAAAATTCAGGTCATAGACGAGGTCTTGAAAACAATCTGTCGCGAAGCACGCCTAGCGTCCAAGCAGGCGAGTGCCTGAGCCCAGAAAAAATTTCCGCAGTGCATGCGGCGAGGTCTTTGCCTCCTATGGATCCTGCGGCCTGTATGTGGTGAACGGCCACTGCTTGTCTGATGTCACCGCGAGACCAACGGGCGCGCATCTCAAGATAGAGACTCCAGAATTTCTTTCGGTTTTCAGGAGACAGGCCATGTCGAAAATCGGCGAGAATGGAAGGGGCATCGGCCTCAACTCCGAATCGCCCCCGCCAAATGCGATCCACAATTGCAGCGGACTCATTTGCCGTGCGCTCCGCCGAAGAGTGTGAAAGCGACTTCTCACTGTGACGGTAGGCCACAAGACGATTCGGGAGGTTTGCAATGCGTCCACGCTCTGCGAGGCGGCTCCAAAAATCCCAGTCCTGACAGATTCTGAATTCCTCATCGTAAAAGCCCTCACCGGCTCGAAACATAACACCAGTGTGGATGAAGGGATTTCTGAAAGGCATAGACCAACGGATTCCAGGGTCATGCAAGGGAGCGTGGATCATTCCACGGCAGATTCCCGCCTCGTCGATGATCCAACCGTTGACACCGATCAATACGAGATCAGGGCAGGATCGGATGGCGGCCCACTGCATAGCCAGTCGATCCGGCAAGGAAAGATCATCCGCATCCTGACGGGCAATCCATTTGCCCCTGGCCTCGCGCAGACCTTGATTCAGGCAGGCGGTCTGGCCCTTGTTTTTTTCGTTTAAAAGGAGTCTGACCCGGCAGTCTTGCAGGCCGAATCGCCGCAGGGTTTCAATACTTTCATCGGAGGAGGCATCGTCCACTATGAGAAACTCGAAGTCCCGGTATGATTGCGAGAGGATGCTTTGGACGGCAGGAGCAAGATGGCGCCCTCCATTGAAAACCGTCATCAAAACCGTGATGGCGGGCCGGTCGTTCATTTGAGCAAATGCTCCATGATTCGCTGGTGGGCTTCGACCCATGGGCCAATGCTGAAGCGCGCAACGGCATTGGCACGGGCAGCGGCGGACATTTCAGCCAACCTGGGAAGTGCCTTTTTAAAAGCAGCGGCCAAAGCCTCGCCCGAAGGGGTATGGAGTTTTTCGTAATCCACCGGAGCGGGGATGAGAACACCGCATTCCTCAGGCACCAATTCCGCCATGCCTCCAGAGGCTGATCCGATGACAGGCAAACCGCATGCCATAGCCTCGAGAACAACTGTGGGACAGGGATCCATGTATTTCGGGTGAATCAAGACATCGTGCTCATTGTAGAGTTCCGAGGCATCCGATTGAGAAAACCGGGCGACCCGACGCACATGTTTTTGCAGCGAGTTTTTGGCGATATAGTTTTCAAAATCTCGCTCCCCGTTCGACCACTGAAATTTTCCCGCAATAGTCATGGTAACATCGAGACCATCGCGACGGAGAGAGGCCACCATGTCGAGAGGGTTAACCACGCGATCGCGCGTTCCGTGGGTTCCGGCAGCGAGGAGCTTGATCTGGCGATTGAAGGCCGGTTCAGATGAGGGTTGAAATTTTTCGATATCAACCGGGTTGAAAAGAATCTCGGATGGAATCTGGCAAGGCCCCAAAAAACGCTGAGCGGATTCCTCGCAAAACCGGCTTTGATAAATCACAAAGTCCGCCATCCCGCGCAACTGCCGCATGGGTCGATTGAAGCGTTCGCTTTCCCTACCTGCCCATGCCGGATAGCCCACGCCGTTTTGATTCCAGAGGATTTTGATGCCGCGCTGCCGGCAGAGCTTGAATAACGCCTCCGCACACTGGGGAATACTACTGCTTACAGCATAAAGAACCGAGAACCCCAACTCGTCACAAGGAAACGCATCCCGCAAGGCGAGCAATTTCACCGCGCCACCATGAACCGGACGACCATCGTCCAGCACGCCGCCGAAGCCCACTTTCAAATCCAGTGAACGGAGCAACCTGCAGCGCACATTTCGAAGTTCGCGCGACTGACTCATCTCGAGCCAAGAGCGCATATTCTCGCGCAATTGCCATGGAATGAGTGAAATCATTTCAGCAAGAAATCAATTTGCGCAAGGCTTGCTCAGCCGACTTCGCGTCAGGGAACTTCAGCAGTTTTTGAAATTCCGCTATTTCGCATATGATCATCGCAACTGCGGTTTCGGCATCCTTTTCGTATGGCAGGCCTGCCCAAAACACCTGTTCAGCATAGGCCATGCCTTGCGGATGGATGACGGGGCGCCCGGCCTGAAGCGCTCGCCAGACGCGGAGGGAGGCAAAACGATCGCCTTGCTCAACCACGAGGGGGGATTCGACATTTCCATCCCCGCCAAGAGGCATCGGCAACACCACCGCTGGATTCAAAAGATCGGCCCAGCGCAAATTCAGCACATCCTGAACGGATGGCGCAACGAGTGTGGCTCCGGGCAGAATTTCGCTTGGAGGAAAGCAGGGCGTGATCCATTGAAAAATGCGACGAGGCTTTTTGATATCCTGAATGGGCCAACCAGCAATTTCCACGCTCGCATCGTTTGAATTTGTGACGCCGATATTCAGTCCATCGATCATCTTCCGCACACTTTTCATGATTTCGTCGAGGTCGGAGTCTCGGCCGGGGAGGTGGTTCCAACGAACCAGCGAAGGCAGGGCAGGCTGGCGTGTTCGTCTCCTGATGGTGAAAAAAAGTTGCTGTGCGGCAGAAGAGATTAGGCTTGGCGGGGTGGTCGAAACTTTCGATTGAAACGCTTCGTTCGCTGGCAGGCCTTCGTAGAGTTTCTGCAATTCCACCGCGAGTTTTGCGCTCGTGTGAGATTTGTTCCATCTCTCAAATTGGGGCTGAATGGTGGAGTCGAGATTGCGGTTGGCGATATCCTCGATGATTCTCGCGGCGGCTTCGGAGGCTGAGCAAAAAAGCGAACACGGCTCGAGAATGTCGCGAGCGACTCCGATCGGCGGACAGAGTTGTTTGATTCGGCAAGCGGCGGCCTCCATGGCGGATTGGGGGCCACCCTCCCAGCGGGAAGGCACCAGATGCAAATCGGCAGCGTTGTAGAGTCTGTTGAGAGTGTCTCGAGAGAGAATGTTTTTTCCAAAGTCGTCACCTGCGATACTTGCCTGGCCTACAAAAGTGAAAGGAATCCCCTCGCGATCGAGCTCGGCTCTGATCCAGTGTCGGCGGGGCCCCGCGAGCAAGACATGGAAGCTGGCCCCCGCTTGGCGCACCCGCTTCAGGATGGCCAGCATCATCTCCGGGGCTTTTTGAAACTTGGGCGTTTTTAAATCGGCGCCTTCCGTGTCCCTATGGAAATTCGCGATCACATAAGCGTCTTCCGGAATTCCGAATTCGCGTCGCAACGCCTTTTTATCCTCGATCGGGAAAAACAACTTGGGATCGATCGTGTAAGGGATGTGAACCGCTGGAAGCCCGAGGGCCTGGAATTGCTCCA